>CAMCJO010000072.1 GCA_945875135.1 uncultured Porphyromonas sp. | reverse complement strand
TGCGACAAAATCTTGGGATGAGTCTTTTTTTTCTGTACCTTTGTGATAGACATGGTGACGAAATGACGCACGACGAGCAACTACAGGTGGATGCACTCTACCAGAATGCTCTGCGACTCATCGAGCAGCGTGATGCGCTGCAACAAGAGATAGAGGCGCAGCGCAGGGAGATAGCAGACCTCAAAGCACGGCTCAGTGAGCAGTGTGATGAGCTGGAGGGACTCGAGAGTCGCAACCGGCAACTCTTGATGGCGCGTGCTCTTATCGTCAGTGGTACTGATATGGGCATCGCTAAGGAGCGACTGTCTCAGATGATCAAACGAATGAACCAAAGTATAGCTCTCCTAGAGCTACAGCATAGTACAGCTACAACTCAGTCTCACTAATGGCACAGATGGATCTGCATAGCACTAAACCAGAGCATCGTCAGGACGAGATGCAGAGTATCACGCTACTTGTCGATGGTATCGCTATCCCCATCGACGTGCCGCGCTGCGAGGAGCCTTACTATCGTCGTGCACAGCATACGATATCGGCTCTCGTCAAGAAGTATCGTGCAGCTTACCCGCAGCCTGCGGAGGGCGATGAGCAGTTGCACTGGCTTATGGCGGCTGTGGATATAGCCGTACAGTGTGAGGTGCTCAAGGAGAGTAAAGACACGACAGAGCTGCTGAAGCGTCTCTCGGAGGTAAATAGCCTGCTAGAGCGACAGTTGTAGGCTGCGGGAGAGCGTCTCTTTCCTTTTGTTAGGGGGGATTAGATGTATGGCTCGGATCTATGCGTTTGACCACTGAGATATCTCTCAGTAGGGTGAGTCTGTATCTCTACCGATCATGTCAGAGACATTGAGGCGGATTAGATATACACACTTTAGTGACAACGATTTATGCAGATTAGCACATACCTACTGATACTATTCATATTATTAGCCCTGGTTGTAGGCGGTGGAGTCGTATGGCTTGCCGTGATGCACCTCTACAAGCAGCGAGCGAAGCGCATCCTAAAGGAGGCCCAGGAGAGTGCCGACCAGGTTATCCTCGAGGCTCATAAGACTAAAAAGAAGGAGCTACGCGAGGCTGACAGCATCCTAGAAAAAGCTAAGCAGGACGCTGAGATAATTAAGCAGCAGAAGGTGATCGAGGCTAAGGAATATGCCTTGCAGCTTAAAGGAGAGCTGGAGGAGCGCCTGGCCGATCGCACGGCACAGGTACAGAGCCGAGAGACGACCTTACAGCAGCTCGAGCAGACGCTCACAGCACGTACCAAGCAGCTGGAAGATGCCTCGACGGACCTAGAGCGTGAGCGCAAGCAGATGGCTCAGCAGGAGCAACTTGTAGCTCAGAAGCAAGAGGAGCTAAGCGCAGCCATCCTCACACAGCAAGCTAAGCTGGAGGAGATAGGTGGTCTATCAGCAGCGCAAGCTCGCGAGCAGCTCATCGAGTCCCTACGCCTAGAGGCTCGTGATCAGGCGGCTGCTTATACAGCAGAGGTGATCGAAGAGGCTAAGATGAATGCTTCGCAAGAAGCTCGACGACTGATCGTAGCGACGATACAGCGTATCGCTACGGAGACCTCGGTAGAGAACTCTGTCTCAGTCTTTCACATAGACAATGACGAGGTCAAGGGACGCATCATCGGCCGTGAGGGGCGTAACATACGTGCTCTAGAGGCTGCTACGGGTGTGGAGATCATCGTAGATGATACGCCAGAGGCTATCGTGCTATCAGCCTTTGACCCTGTGCGCCGTGAGATAGCTCGTCTGGCTCTGCACCAGTTAGTACAGGACGGACGTATCCACCCGGCTCGCATTGAGGAGGTGGTAGATCGTGTGAGCAAGCAGATTGAGGAGGAGATCATCGAGACGGGCAAGCGGACGATCATCGACCTCGGTATACACGGTATGCACCCTGAGCTGGTGCGTCTGGTGGGTAAGATGAAGTATCGCTCGTCTTATGGGCAGAACCTCCTGCAGCATGCGCGTGAGACGGCCAATCTCTGTGCAACGATGGCCTCTGAGCTGGGGCTTAATGCTAAGAAAGCTCGTCGTGCAGGCTTGCTACACGACATTGGCAAGGTGTCTGACGAGGAGCCTGAGCTACCACACGCTATACTCGGCATGAAGATCTGTGAGAAGTACAAGGAGAAGCCTGACATCTGCAACGCTGTCGGTGCTCACCATGAGGAGGTAGAGATGGAGACGCTCCTCGCGCCTATCGTGCAGATCTGCGACTCGATAAGCGGTGCCAGACCAGGGGCTCGTCACGAGATTGTCGAGGCGTACATCAAGCGTCTCAAAGACCTCGAGCAGCTGGCACTCTCTTATCCAGGCGTGGTCAAGACCTACGCGATCCAAGCGGGTCGTGAGCTACGTGTCATAGTCGGTGCCGATGAGATCGATGATCAGGCTACCGAGACGCTCTCGGCAGATATCGCTCACAAGATACAGACCGAGATGACCTACCCAGGGCAGGTCAAGATCACGGTGATCCGTGAGACTCGTGCCGTGAGCTATGCTAAGTAGTATCTCATGACCAGCGCTAGTATCGATCTATAACATAGCGCAAGCCCTCGAGAGGCGATCCTCCCGAGGGTTCAAGCTACGATGTAAAGAGTCAAACGTCTAGAAAGACAGATGCGTCGCAAGGTAATCTCTACGGTCGATAGGTATATCTTTACCCAGTTTCTGGCCACCTATTTCTTCTCCATTGTCCTGATCTTGGCGGTGGCGATAGCCTTCGACGTGACCGAAAAGCTAGACCGGCTCCTACAGCCGGAGGTCCCGCTACGAGCTATCTTATGGGACTACTACGCTAACTTCGTCCCTTACTATGCGAACCTCTTTAGTCCGCTCTTTGTCTTCATAGCGGTCATCTACGTCACCTCGCGTCTAGCAGAGAATAGTGAGATCATCGCTATCCTGAGTTGCGGTGTGAGCTTCCGTAGGCTCCTCAAGCCGTACATGATGGGCGCTGCCGTGATTGCGATACTGACTTTCCTCTTGAGTAGCTTCGTCATACCGCCGGGCAATCGCATCAGGATAGACTTTCAGAATAAATATATCAAGGACAAGCGCATCACCTACGCCAATGCGATCCAGATGCAGGTGGCACCTGAAACCTTTATGTTTATGTCTTATTACAATGACGAGAGCAAGGTCGGGTATACCTTTTCGATGGATCGCTTTGAGGGCAAAGATCTCAAGAGTCGCGTGATAGCGAATAGTATCGTCTACGACACCCTCCACAACTGGCAGCTACAGGACTATACGATCACATACTTTGGCGAGAGACAAGACTCGCTCCGTAGGGGCAATCAGCTAGACACGATCATACCGATCACGCCCAAGGACTTCCTCGTCACCGAGGGAGATGTTGAGATGCTTACCACCCCACAGCTATACCACTCCATACAGCAGCAGCGTATGAGAGGCGCAGCGACACAGCTCTACGCTATCGAGCTACACAAGCGCATAGCGATGATCCCAGCCTCCTTCATACTAACGCTCATGGGTGTCTCGCTCTCGGCTCGCAAGCGCAAGGGCGGCATGGGACTAGCCCTCGCTGTGGGACTGTCGCTCAGCTTCCTCTACATCCTCTTCATGACAGTCACTTCCTCCTTTGCGGTTACGGGAGCCATGGCACCAGTGGTCGCAGCGTGGCTGCCAAACTTGGTTTACCTAGCCATCTCCTTCGTACTTTACCGCCTTGCACCGCGCTAGCACATAGACTAGCGACGCCAGAAGGCTGGAGCGAAGAGGCTCAGCACGGTGAAAAGCTCCAAACGACCCGCCAGCATGAGGAAGCTCAGCACAAGCAGGTCAAAAGAAGAGGCACTCGAAAAGTTGAAGACATAGTCCCCAAAGGCTGGGCCCACGTTACCGATGGCCGATACCGCAGCAGTACTGGCGGAGATAAAGTCGTTGCCTGTGAAGGTGAGACAGAAGGTGCCTAGGAAGATGAGAGCAATGTAGCCAAAGAAGAATCCCATCACCTTGTAAACCGCTTCGTCAGGAACGCTCTTGCCGTTGATCCGCAGTGGAGCTACGAGGCTTGGCGAGATGCGGTGAGCGATCTCCTTGGGGAGTGTCTTGGACATGATGACAAAGCGGATCACCTTGAGACCGCCAGCCGTGGATCCAGCACAGCCACAGATGAGCATGACGAAGATCCCGCACAGCATAAAGAAGGGTCCCCAGCTGGCATAGTCCGCATAGATATACCCCGTGGTGGATATGAGCGAGACGATCTGAAAGAAGGAGTCTCGGAGAGCTTTACCTAGATGAGGCTGTATTTGGCTGATAACAAGATGTAGGGATACGAGAATAGCCGTGACGAAGATGATGCCGAGGAACCAGCGCGTCTGCTCGTCCTTAAAGAGCTGCTTGACCTGCCCCCTGAAGGCAAAGTAGATGAGTGTCATGTTGAGACTACCGATCACCATAAAGATCATCAGGATCGTCTCAAAGTAAGGACTATTGATCACCTCAAAGGGCTGATCATAGATCGAGAAGCCACCTGTCGAGATACAAGTCAGAGCTATGCAAGAAGCATCGAAGAGAGGTATCGGCGTGAGTCGTAGCAGTACGATGAGTACCAGCGTCAGGAGACTGTAGACAGCTGCTAGTCGTATGGCGACCTCCTTGATGCGTGGCATAAAGCGGTCGTGATCTACGCCCGTCACCTCGGCCTGGTAGAGGAGTCCTATGTCCTTGCCCAGCATAGGACTCAGTGCTAGAGAGAAGACGACAACTCCGATACCTCCCTGCCACTGTATGATGGAGCGCCAGAAGAGGATCCCCTTGGGGAGATGCTCCACAGAGGTAAAGGTCGAGGCACCCGTAGTGGTAAAGCCTGAGACCGACTCAAAGAGCGCATTACTAAAGCGTGGCAGATAGCCCCCCACGAGGAAGGGGATCATACCGATCAGTGCCACCACCAACCAGGTCATCGACACGGCGAGCATAGCCTCCCGACGCCCGAGTTTGTCACTATGCTTCAGCCGTCCACAGAGGAGTAGCACGATGCCTACCAACAGGGATATGCCTAGCGTGACCAAGAGTGGCACCACAGTGTAGTCTTGCATAAGGAGCGACACAGCGATACTGAGGAGAAGGAAGATACACTCGATCAGACAGATACCCCCCACGATGCTTCCCACGAAGGGTAGATTGATACGTCTCATGAGCTTGATGGAGTCAAAACAGAAATAGTGAAACTAGATAGCGACGGGGCTTTAGTCAAAGAGCTTAGAGAGCTGCTCCATAGGCGTATTGGTACAGAAGACCACGACGCTGTCGTAAGGCTGTATCTCCATATCACCGTCGATCAGCATCGGCACGCCGTTGCGCACCAGACCTCCGAGGGTGATACCCTTCGGGAGGTCCAGCTCTTTGACTGGACGCTCCGTGATGGTGGATCCGCTCTTAGCTTGTAGCTCCGCCACATCGGTGTGAGCGATGGTGAGCGACTTGACAGTCTTCGTGTCGGAGCCGAGGAGCGCGTGAAAGATGTTGCCCGCGGCGATCACCTTCTTATTGATGATCGTACCGATGTCAAGTTTTTCAGCCAGGGGGATGTAGTCGATGTTCTCCTCTTTAGCGATCGTCTTAGCCACTTGAAAGCGCTTAGCAGCAAGACAAGCGAGGATGTTTGTCTCCGAGTTCTCCGTTAGTGCCACGAAGATGCTCTCCTCGTCCAGTCCTATCTCGGAAATCAGGTTGAGGTCACGTCCGTCGCCATCGTAGAGCTTGACATTAGAGGGGATCTCGTCTTCGATCTCCTTGATGCGCTCTAGATCACGCTCGATGAGGTGGAAGTCGATATTGCTCGGAGCCTTGGAGACGGTGCGAAGTGCGATGAGGCTCCCCCCGAGGATGACCACCCGCTTCACGGGGCGCTGATCCTTGTCGCAGTACTGGCGGACGAGGTCTATGTCCTTGTTGAGACAAGTGAAGAAGACCACATCACCATGCTCTATGACCGTCTGACCATCCGGTATGAGCGTTTCCTCGCCACGCTTGATAGAGACCACGTGAAAGGCTTTGTCGTCCAGCTCCTTGGTCCAGCTCAGCGGACGCCCCACGAGGATGCTCCCTTGTCGCACCTTGACGCCCACGAGGACGAAAGCCCCGTTGAGCAGCTCTACATAGACTCTTGCCCAGGGATGCTTGAAGCTGTTGGCTATCTCCTCAGCGGCCAGCTCCTCTGGGTAAATGAGCTGATCCACACCGAGACTCCCGAAGAAGCGACGATAGTGCTCCGCCAGGTAGCGGTGATTGTTGATACGAGCTATGGTTCGCTTGGCACCCAGTTGCGCCGCAAGCATACAGGCGAGCAGATTCTCCGCCTCACCGGGCATCACGCTCACAAAGAGATCGCAGTCATGCACCTCCGTCAGTTGCAGATCCTCCAGCTTCGTCGGGTCACCCACGATCGTGTAGGCGTCAAACTTGCGTTGGACACGACGCAGCAGCTCCTTGTCAGAGTCAATGAGAGTCGTGGACTGCTGCTCTTCGCCCGATAGCTTATAGGCTAGGTGAGTGCCTACCTCGCCAGCCCCAGCAATAACTATTCGCATAGCTCAGCTTTGATTCTATTATATATCGTGTCGGCATCGATGCCGCAGTAGCGGCGTTGCTCAGCGACAGTGCCTTGCTCGATAAACGTGTCGGGCAGACCAAAGTGTATCATCCGTCCTCGGAAGCCCTGACGCTGCGCCAGGGCAGCGATCCGCTCGCCTACCCCACCGATGAGCGTTCCCTCCTCAAGCGTGGCAATGCAGTCGTAACGCTCTAGAGCAGTCGTGATCAGCTCTTCGTCTAGAGGCTTCGCAAAGATCAAGTCATAGTGCGCTACCTCGACACCCTCAGCGAGCAGACGCTCACGCACCTCCTCGGCGGGCACACCGATGGTGCCGATAGAGAGCAGAGCAATACGTCCGCCCTCGTGCAGCACACGTCCCTTGCCTATCGGGAGAAGCTCCGCAGGACAGTGCCAATCGACCAGCGACCCCTCGCCACGCGGGTAGCGGATAGCCATCGGGCCCTCCTGCCCCTCGTAAGCGGTACGCATCAGGTGACGCAGGTAGTGCTCATTCATCGGAGCTGCCACCGTCATATTCGGGATGGTACAGAGATAAGCTAGGTCGAAGGCTCCCTGATGGGTCGCTCCGTCCTGACCGACCAGACCTGCACGATCAATGCAAAGAACTACATGGTAGCCAGGCAGGGCGACGTCATGTATCAGCTGATCGTAAGCACGCTGTAAGAAGGAAGAGTAGATGACGCAAAACGGAATCATCCCCTCACGCGCCATCCCTGCGCTAAAGGTGACCGCATGCGCCTCCGCAATGCCCACATCATAGCTTCGCTCAGGGAAAGCTTGCATCATCACATTCAGCGAGCTACCCGACGGCATCGCTGGCGTGATCCCCACAATCCGCTTGTCCTCGGCTGCCAGCTCGGTAACGGTCTCGCCAAAGACCTCCTGAAACTTCGGTGGGTGCGCGCCTCGCTCGCTCTTAATGCGCTCTCCCGTCTTCACGTCAAAGCACCCAGGAGCGTGCCATACGGTCGCATTCTCCTCAGCTGGCTTGTACCCTTTGCCCTTGATCGTCCTAAGGTGTAGGATCTTCGGACCTCGCATCGGGAGGATACGTCGTAGCGTCTCCACGAGATGCTCTACGTCATGCCCATCGACCGGGCCAAAGTAACGGATCCCGAGACCGTCAAAGAAGGAGGAGTGATTTTGCGTCAAGAGAGACTTGACACTATTGTTGATCCGCTGGATGTTTTTCTTGCGACGATCATTTATCAGGTTCATCTGTCGCAAGCCTCGGTAGAGGTCGTAGCGGATCGTGTTGTAGGCATGGCTAGTGTTGAGGTCGACAAGATACTTGTTGAGCCCACCTACATTAGCATCGATGGACATGTTATTGTCATTGACCACCACAAGCAGATCGTTGGGATAAGAGCTCACATTGTTTAGCCCCTCGAAGGCTAGTCCGCCCGTCATCGATCCATCGCCGATGACAGCTACGACGTGACGCTCCTCCTGCTTGAGCTTAGCAGCGATCGCCATACCTAGCGCTGCGGAGATCGAGTTCGATGCATGCCCCGCGGGGAATGTGTCGTACTCACTCTCGCTCGGTAGTGGAAAGCCCGAGAGCCCGCCCCACTGTCGTAGCGTCTCAAAGCGATCGCGTCGACCAGTCAAGATCTTGTGCCCATAAGCTTGATGCCCCACATCCCATACGATACGATCGTAGGGGGTGCGACAGACGTAGTGTAGAGCCACCGTAAGCTCTACCGCACCCAGACTAGAGCCCAGGTGCCCCGGCACATGTGAGAGCACCTCGAGCTCATAGCGGCGCAACTCGCGACACAGCTCTGGGAGCTGCGAGAGAGGTAGCTGACGTAACTGATGAGGTGTATCGATCTGCGAGAGTATCGGGTAGTCGCTAGCGTTCATGATGTCGTGTGTATCTATTCTTCGAAGAGTAGCTCCTCCGCGTCGGCAGTCGCTGACTTACGTAGCAAGCTCCCGCCAGGTGCCTACCCTTCTTATCTTATGCAAAGATACTAATATGCGACAACACCTCAAACGAAACCCCAGGGCTGACGCATTATAAATGCTCTTTCAGAAGCCACACATTAGCGACAAAGCGAGGACTAGATGAGCTCACTATATATAAAATGTGTCAGCCCCGTCCTCTAACCTCTAACCTCCAATCTTTATTTACATATCTTTACGGGGAAATTCGTCCGATTCCCTCCTTTCTCGAATATCC
>CAMCJO010000071.1 GCA_945875135.1 uncultured Porphyromonas sp. | reverse complement strand
AATGAAACTTCGGAAGAATGAAATCACGCCCACGTGGAAAAAGAAAAGCATCCACGTGGAGATTTGAGATCCCCCACGTGGATATTCGAGAAAGGAGGGAATCGGACGAATTTCCCCGTAAAGATATGTTATTAGAGATTAGAGGTTAGAAGTTAGAGATTAGAGAGCTGATGCATTACTTGATGTGGCGGCAGAAGTCTGGATCCTGATCCTTCAGATCTTTGTCTTCGTAGCACCAGAGTTGGTTGTGCTCCCAGTCCACTTTGGCCCAGCAAGTGTCTATAACCATGCCTGCATCGGGGGGAAGGTTGGAATAGATCTGGTAGCAATCTTGTGCTGCTAGATACTTATATAGGAGCGGGTAGGTGATGCTTTCGGGATCATCGGCCATCTTCAGGAGATAGTGTCCTGCGGTGGCACTCTCGAAGTGGAGTGACGTAGACAATACGACTAGCGTATCGTTCGAATCATAGAGCGTGTCTAGCATTTCCCAGGCTGTTCCTATAAGAGCTATGCTTGGGTCTTTGCGCACTTCCTGTCTACAGGAGACGCTTGCGAGTACTGCGCCGATGGCTAGTAGGGTCATGCACAGTATCTGTCTGAGATGAGTGATTCTGTTGTGCATAGTGTGTTAGTTAAGTGAACAACCTCTACGGCAAATGTAGTGCTATTCATACAAACAGGCAATAGGGGGGGAGTAGCTAGACGCGTATGGGGCGGGGACGGGCTAGGAGGTGCTGAACCCAGGCGTAGAGGAGGAGGTAGTAAGCGATGCAGAGCCAGAGCGGCATGGCGATGGTGAGCTGAGCGGTGAAGTGCTGCTCGAGGAGTGTCATCGCACCGCTGGTGAGATCGCTCACACCGATGAGAAGCAGCGGTAGGAGCGTCGTGGGTAGCCCAAGGGCGAGCAGTCCCATGGTGACAAGCCCCATGATGATGAGCAGCGTGGCGAGAGGCGACAGAAGGAGGTTGGCGAAGAGCATCCAGACGGCTGTGGTGCCGAAGCTGCGTGCGAGGATAGGCCAGACGAAGAGCTGTACGGCGAGGGTCGTGACAATGAGGTAGTAAAGGTAGCTGACGATGCGGGAGCTGCTCGGTGTGATGCGTTGGTTGAGTGCGCCCCAGGTGACGAAGATGGCTAGCACCGCCCCGAAGCTGAGCTGCATGCCTACGTCAAAGAGTGCGTAGGGTGAGACAATGAGTAGGAGGACGGCTGCTTGCGCCCAGACGTTGAGCCGATCGGTGGAGCGTCCCAAGAGACGTGCCACGGCAAAGATGGAGAACATGAGCGAGGCGCGGAGCGTCGGAATGGAGAGCCCGCAGATGAAAGCGTAGAGCCATACCGCTACGAGGGTGAGGCTCCAGCGCAGGAGATAAGCGGTGTGGACGTTGCGTATGAGCCGTAGCGGATAGCGTATGAGCCAATAGATGAGTAGTAAGACGACCCCTACGTGAAAGCCACTGACCGACAGCAGGTGCGCGACGCCTACGGAGCGAAACTGTGCCTCCGCAACGGTACCTTCGGAGCGATCGCCTAGGCAGATAGCACGGAGCGTCTCTCGCTGTAGCGGGGTGAGCCGGTCGATCTCGTCTAGGGTGCTACCGATGCGCTGCTGGAGGGTGTAGGCGTGGTAGCGTAATTGATCCCAGAGCGACCAATGGGTAGAGGTTAGCTCGTCGCAAGCTTCCGCTGTGGAGGCAGATAGTACGCCCGAGACCTTTCGTGAGAGGAGGTAGTGCTGATAGCTTGACGAGGAGACTTGGTCTAGTGGTGTGAGCCGTCCACGGACGAGGTAGCTGGTGCGAGGCGTGAGTTGCAGCGAGTCATTATATAGGTATAGCATGATGCGCTGGCCACTCCATTGAGCTAGGGCTGCTCCGCTCGGGTCTGTCGCCTGCTCGATGATAGCCTCGGCACGGCAACCCTGCTCACGCGCTGTGGGCGGACGGGAGATGGTGACGAGGTAGGTCGTTTCTTTGCAGGGCTGTGGTAGTTGCGCTACCCGTTCCCTGGGGATTGTAGCCAGACAAGCCCCCAAGCAGAGGAGGAGTAAGTACCAGGCGGAGCCGGCGAGGAGCGCTTTGCGCCAAAGCCTAGAGAGGACGAGGAGGAGTGTCGCCACGGCGATGCCGAGGAAGTACCACTGCGCTGCTAGTAGCCCGAGACTACCTAGATAAATGCCCAGCACTAGCGACAAGAGTGTCACCAATGCTGGGCGCATGATTGTGGCGTGTAGCCCTCGGACGAGGTAGTGCAAGGTGGCTTTACAAGGCGTGTAGCTGTGCGATCATCTCCTGAGGGCTGGGCGCCTTAAAGACGGCACTGCCCGCTACGAGCGAGTCAGCACCCGCCTCGACGAGCTGGCGACCCGTCTCGAGGTTGACCCCGCCGTCGACCTGTATGAGGGTGGAGAGACCCTGCTCTTGGATCATTTTGCGCAGACGCTCGACCTTGCGGATAGAATGCTCGATAAACTTTTGCCCACCATAGCCGGGGTTGACACTCATGAGGAGCACCATGTCGGCTTCGCAGAGGATGTCAGTGAGGAGCTCCACAGGGGTATGCGGATTGAGCGTGACGGCTGGACGCATACCCGCCTCACGGATAGCCCGCAGCGTGCGGTGCAGGTGAGGACACACCTCGTAGTGCACGTTCATAATGTGGATGCCGAGCTTGGCAAACTGATCGATGAACTTCCACGGCTCGACAATCATCAGATGCACGTCGAGAGGCTTCTGACAGATGGGGCGTATCGCCTCAATGATGGGAAGGCCAAAGGAGAGGTTCGGGACAAATACACCATCCATCACGTCAATGTGGAGCCAGTCGCACTGACTCTCGTTGATCATCGTGATCTCGTCGGCGAGATGTAGGAAGTCAGCACTGAGGAGGGAGGGAGATACAATAGCCATAGTGAAGTGGTTTTAAGACGATTCTATATAGATGCTTTACTTAATGCGTAGGAGTGTGGTGGAGCGAAGCTTTTCGCCTGCTTGTAGCGTGAGGGAGAGCTGTTGCTCGGGGGCAATGGCGGGAGCCGCTGTTATGGGGATTGCGTTGAGTAGGAGCACGTCGCCCGTGTGGATGGTGAGGCACTCGGAGAGGAGCGAGAGCGCTTGGCAGACCGTCTCTCGAGAGAGCGTCCAGCTCTGCTCGGCAAGGGTCAGCGTGTAGTGCTCTGCAAGTGCGGTGTCAAGGGGCTGCCAGTCGAGGGCTACGGCACTGCCGTCGTACACCTTAGCACGCTCCCACGGAGCGCCCGCCTTGCGTAGTTCAGCGAGTAGCGAGCGACAGGTGATATCCCAGCCAGCAGCGCACGACTCAATGTATCGCTCGGCAAAGGGCGACGCCACGCACTTGCCCGTCCGCCCTATCTTGATAGCGAGCGAAGGGATAGCGCACCACTCCGCTTCGAGGTGTGGAACGAAGAAGGGGTAGCCCGGGCGAAGGAGTGCTTCGCCTTTGTAAAAGAGCCGTGACGCGTCGTCTATGCCGTAGACCTTCATCGTCCGCTGTACATCTGCTGGTAGTAGTGCTGGTAGTCTTCGTCGGTGATGCCCTTGACCCAGTCGAAGTGGTCGAGGTACCAGTCGATCGTGTAGCCGATGCCCTCAGCAAAGGGAATCGAGGGGAGCCACCCTAGCTCCTGATGAATGAAGGTGGGGTCGATGCCGTAGCGGGCGTCGTGCCCGAGGCGATCACGAACGAAGGTGATCAGCTGCTCGTTGATCAGCTCGGGCTGGACCTGAGCACCTAAGATTTCAGAGATACGCTCGGTGCGTGCTGGCTCCTTGCTCAGACGCTCGTGTAGCTGGTTGATGATGATCCGGACTATCTCTAGATTGGTATGCTCGTTGTGCCCACCGATATTGTACGCTGTACCCGCTTTCCCCTGGGTCACCACGAGGTGGAGCGCACGACAATGGTCGGTAACGTAGAGCCAGTCACGCACATTCTCGCCTGTGCCGTAGATCGGTATCTCCTTGCCGAGGAGACATTGGCGGATGACGAGCGGGATGAGCTTCTCGGGAAATTGGTAGGGACCGTAGTTGTTCGAGCATCGGGTCCAGACGACTGGTGCATGGTGCGTATGCACTGCCGCTTGGCAGAGGAGGTCTGCCGAAGCTTTCGCAGCACTGTAAGGACTGCGTGGGTCAAGGGGTGTACTCTCCACGAAGAAGCCTTCCTTGCCGAGCGAACCGTACACCTCATCCGTGGAGACTTGCAGCATCATGCGCCCCTCCTGCCATACGGGATAAGAGCCTCGTCCGCTGGTGGTAGACCAATGGTTGCGAATAGTATCTAGCAAGGTCTGCACACCGAGGATATTGGTGCGAACGAAGATGGCGGGATTCTCGATGCTTCTATCTACGTGGCTCTCGGCGGCGAGATTAATCAAGTAGTGCGGCGCGTAGCGAGTGAAGATATCGTCCATCGCCTCGGCATCGCAGATATCAGCCTGGACGAAGATGACCCGCTCGTTGTCGATGAGCGGTTCGATGGAGCGGTAGTTACCCGCATAGGTTAGTTTGTCGATTAGAACGATGCGCTCGTCGGGGGCAATGGCTTCACTCAGGTAGTAAGCTAGGTTAGTGCCGATGAAGCCAGCGGCTCCAGTCACGGCGTAGGTGTGTCGGTATGTAGTCATAGCGTAAGGTGTCAAAAGCGTGATGCGGTGTAGTCGGCTAAGGAGATACCGCGCAGGTCTTTGTCTGAGAGGATTAGCTCTTCGGGCGCGATGCCCCACGACTCCCAGGGTATCGCCAGCTGCGGGTCGTCATAGCGTATGCAGAGCTCGCTCTCGGGGGCGTAGCCGTTGTCCACTTTGTAGAGAAACTTCGCTTGCTCCGAGAGAACGAGGAAGCCGTGCGCAAACTCTCTCGGGATGTAGAGCTGCCGATGGTTTGTCTCCGAGAGATGATAGCTACGCCACTGCCCGTAAGTGGCACTGTCTCGTCGTAGGTCCACGATCAGATCAATGATCTCGCCCACGACGCAGCGCACCAGCTTCGCTTGGCTCGCTTCGCCTCGCTGGAGATGCAGACCTCGCAAGACGCCACGGACGGAGGACGATTCGTTTTCCTGCACCCATGGTCTAGGCGAGACGGTCGCTGCAAAGTCTGCCGTGCGGTAAGTCTCGGCAAAGTAGCCACGCGCATCGCCGTAGCAGTCTGGCTCAATGAGGTAGACGCCCGCTAAGTCTGGGTCCGCTTGGTAATGTATCATTGCTTAGGTCACTCTATATATTATTGTATGACGGTAAACTCGGTGCGGCGGTTGAGCTGGTCGCAGACGACTTGCTGCTCTTCGGTCAGCGTGCCGACCCATTCGGCCGTTAGCTCCTGCCCCTCGGGCAACCAGTCGAAGCGCGCCGCCATCCCTTTGCTCACTACGTAGGGACGCTCCTTGCCGTAGCCCCGTGCCTCTAGGCGGTCGGCGGCAACGCCCTTGGCGATAAGATAGTCGACGACACTCTGCGCACGACGCTGCGAGAGCTTCTGATTGTATGCCTGCGAACCCTTGCGGTCGGTGTTACTGCTTAGCTCGAGGCGCACGTCGGGGTTTTGCTCTAGGAGCGTGACGAGGTAGTCGAGACTCTTCTTCCCCTCGGGTCGTAGCGAAGCTCGGTCAAAGTCGTAGTAGATGTCGTGGATCTGCTCCGAGTGCAGGCGCGAAGCTAGGTAAAAGTCGACCAAGTAGTCGGTGCTCTCGGTGGCGCTGTCAGTCACGAGTGGCATGTATTGGTTGAGGTAGTCCGGGTGCGAGGCATGTAGCACGTAGCGGTTCGACCCAGCGATCTCTAGGACGAAAGAGCCGTCGTCACGTGTCGAGACAATGGGTGTAGCGAGCAAACCCTGCTCATCGGCAATGCGTACTGTCGCCTGCGGGATGCCGTACCCCTCCCGGTCCATCACGAAGCCATCGATGCGTATGATGGTGGCGGGCAATGAGAAGCGGTAGAGGTGTGGTCGTCCGCGCTGGTCGCCACGAGTCGAGGAGAGGTAACCCTCCTCCGCCACGCCCGATTGCGGCTTCGGAGCGAAGGTGATGGCGTAATCATCGGCGGGGGAGTTCATCGGAGCACCCAGATGCGTCACCTGCCACCCACCGAGCGAGTCCATCTGCGCCTTGTATAGGTCTAGTCCGCCCAGCCCCACACGTCCGTTGGAGGAGAAGTAAAGGGTGCTGTCGCCCACCATCGTGGGAAAGAGTTCGTCGCCAGGCGTATTGATCTCGTTGCCGAGGTTCTCCGGCTTGCCCCAGCCATGCTCGCTGAGGAGTATGCGGTAAAGGTCTTTGCCACCTAGGCCAGCCCCCTCGCTCACGAAGTAAAGGTATCGTCCCGAAGCGTCAATGGCGGGGTGCGCTACCATACGTAGCGAGTCCTCCCAGATGGGTACGCGCTCGCCTTTGCCCCAGCCCCCTTGGCTAGACTTGGAGGCTTTGTAGATCTGCACGGTGCGGTCGTAGGTGGAGCTTTGCTCAGCGTAAGAGTAGTAGAGCGTGTTGCCGTCTGCCGTGATGGAGGGGGTACCCTCATCTTCGGGCGTATTGATGCTACCCGGCACGCTGTCGGGGCGAGACCACTTGCCCGAGGCGTCCTGCTTGATCATATAGAGGTTGTTCGTCCCCAGCCCCGTCACCTCGCTCTCCTGTAGCATGTCACGGAGAGGCACTCGGCTACTGGTGAAGTAGAGTATCGTGCCGTCGGGCGCATAGCAAGGGGCAAACTCCGCATAGGGCGAGATCAAGAGACGATCCGTCTCGACCGTGTGCCCCGTGGGGTGGGCGAGGAGCGAGTCGGCCTGACGCACGCTCGCCAGTCCTATGCGTCCGAAGTAGTCGTGCGGGTAGTACTCTAGAAACTGCTCGTAAGCTTTACCCGCCTCCCGCCAGCGTCCCAGCTGTTGTAGCTCCTGAGCGATGCGTAGGTGGAGGATCGAGTCGGGATAGTCCCCCGAGAGAGCTAGGTTGTAGCAGTTGAGCGCGCGGGGCGTGTTGCCCAGTCGTCGGTAATTCTCCGCAGCTTTGAAAGCTAGATAAGCCCGTCGCTCCGGCTTCTTGCGAGAGGTCTTGCGGTAGAGCGTGTAGTAGCTATCGGCTGCGAGGGCATAGCGTCCCGTATGGTCGTATAGCTCCGCCTTGCTCAGCGTCACACTCTTGCAGCTCATCAAGCTACAGAGCGCCATAGCGCACGGGAGTAGCACGAGCAACCAGCGAATATGTGACGACGAGACTTTCATGGTTAAACCAGTTACTTAGCGAAACCCTAGCAACTTGTGTAGCTGTACGCTGAGCCGCCACTCGGGGTGGGCTAAGACGAAGTCCATACAGCGCGCCACAACGGCCGACATCTCTACGCCCGTCTCCTCTACGGGACTGACGTAGTAACGACGTGCCTCGGCCAGCTGCTCAATGGGTGGGGGTAGGGGAGCGGCTAGTTGTAGTGGCCAGCGTACCTCGTCGATGCCGTCAGGGTAGTTATCTACAAAACGCTCCCGCAAGCCACTTATTGCTTCTGGTTTGGGCGAACAGGTGACGTAGTCCAGCCCCCGAGGTATGGGGCGTGTGCCATTTGTCTCGATAGACTGACGATAGCCCTGCTCGTGAAAGAAAGCTATATGCTCCTCTCGCAGTGCTAAGGTCGGTTCGCCACCAGTCCAGAGGATGTCACGGCAAGGGTAGCCCTCCAGCTTTGCCAAAATCTCTGCAGCGCTCATAAGCCGATGCCCCGCAAAGTCCGTGTCGCAGTAGTCGCAGGAGAGATTGCATCCCGAGAGACGCACGAAGAGCATCGCGCGTCCCATCTGTCCTCCTTCGCCTTGGAGGCTGTAGAAGATCTCGTTGACCGGTAGCGGCTGCATATTATATAGGTAGTGAGTAGGTAGCGCTACATCTTGCCGTCTCCTCGACACGGCAACTGACGAGCGTCACGCCCGTGCCGGCCAATTGTGCGGGAGCAACCATCTCGACGAGGTATTGCGCCATCGCTTCGGCCGTCGGATTAAAGGGCACCACGACCAGATCCTCTGGCACCAGCCCCCGTAGCGAGGGGAGTAGCGGGTCCTCATCGTAGATCATCATCTTGTGATCCCAATGCTCCTCCAGCCACATGCAGAGGAGCTCTTTGATCACGCCAAAGTCTATCACCCGCCCCAGCTCATCGAGCTGCGTTGCGGAGCAGGTGAAGTGTATTCGGTAGTTGTGTCCGTGTAGGTGGCGGCACTTCGACTCGTGTCCCACGACACGATGTCCCATGCTTATATCGTGATATCTCTCTACTGTCGTCATAATTAACTGTCACAAAGGTAAGGAAAAAGAAGACTGTCGCAAAGATCCCTCGCCCTACAAAGCCCCCGCAAGTCTCCTACAAGAGGCTGATGGGTAGTGCTTTGACACAGCTTTCTTTATGCTAACCCTTGGGACTGGATAGCAGACTCAATAGGATACCTCAACCCATAGCCAATAAAGCGACCCTAGCAAGATCGCAATCGTTAGGGTGAGGAAAGCTGCTCGCTTCCCATTGAATGAGCAATCAGCGCTATGGCAACGTAAGAGCTCTATAGCCCACCCTGTAAAAAGTCCAGGCAGGAAGGTGTTGCCTATAAGTTTATATCCCAGAGGTACCCCGACCTCGTACAGGGACAGCGAAGACAAAGCCACTAAAGCAACAAGAGATAGCACAATCAATAAGACTCCGTCACAGACATCCGCGCAGTTCAGTTTAGGGGTGGGCAAGTTCGATCGAGTCTTTCCCCTTTTGAGATCGCTCCAAGAGAGCGCGAACAAGCGTAAGGTGTTGAGACCTCTCGCCAATGTATAATATGGAAGTAACAGAAGAAAAAA
>CAMCJO010000070.1 GCA_945875135.1 uncultured Porphyromonas sp. | reverse complement strand
CGCACGCTACCGATACATGAGTCGCAGAGAGAGCTACCCTCAGAGGTGGAGGGTGTGGCTAGCTTTGAGCTGGAGGTCTGTCCTACGTATGATCTTTATCAAGCTCTATTAGCAATGGGCGATCAGATTGAGGTACTAGAGCCTCAGTCCGTACGAGAGGAGATGTATAACTTTGCCAAGAATCTTATGGCATACTACGAGCCAACCTCCGAAGCGTGATGAACAGATTAGACTTTATAGCCATTGACTTTGAGACCGCCACGGGACAGCGCACCTCCATCTGTGAGGTGGGGATCTGTGTGGTGCGCAACGGCGAGATCGTTGAGACACGCTCCTGGCTGGTACAACCTGAGGGTAACCGATACAGCTACTGGAATATGCGGTGTCATGGCATCCGTCCAGAGGATACGAAGAGGGCGCCATCGTTTGCCGAGGTGTGGCAAGAGATAGCCGCGCAATACTTAGGCGATGGCGCCTTGCTGGTAGCGCACAATGTCCCGTTTGATCGAAGTTGCCTAGAGCAGACGGCACAGCTCTACGAGCTCACGCTCCCCGAGTTGCAGTGGGACTGCTCGCTACGCCGTGCCCGTCAGATCTACGACTACGGCTGCCATACGCTCGCCTACCTCTGCGAGCAACTATCCATCCCCGAGGGGACGCACCACCGCGCAGGCGACGATGCCGAGATGTGCGCCCGCCTCTACCTACGCGAGCTACAAGACAGTAACCAAATGTAATATGAGTACCAATGTAATAGACTTAATAGCTCTTAAGGAGCTCTTTGAGAAGCATTTTTTCATCCCTAACTATCAGCGGGGGTATCGCTGGACGAAACAGCAAGTAGTTGACTTGCTGGAAGACCTTAATGAGTTTGACCAGGAGCCTCCAGAGAAGCAAAGGTTTTATTGTATGCAGCCATTGGTTGTAAAGCAAAAGCCTGAATGTGGACCAACCTGGTATGAAGTAGTGGATGGACAGCAACGCTTGACCACCTTCTATTTACTGCTGAAGGCTCTAGAGGAGGACTCCCCTACAGAGCTATTTGAGATAAAGTATGAACGCAATCTGACACTGTTAGAGTCGTTCTTTCAAAATCTCCGCAAAGATGATCAAGGTCTCTGCGAAATCGATACTAGCACCATCGACCGCTATCATCTCAGCAATGCATACCAGACGATACAGAGCTGGCTGAAGAAAGACTCAGAGCGTAAGAGTAGGCTTCGCAATCTACTCTATGCGTATGACCCTCGTAGTAATGGGGATGATGAGGAGCCCAAAGACTATGCTCACAACGTGCGCTTTATATGGTATGAGACACAAGAGCCAGATCCTATCAAGGTCTTCACGAGACTCAACATCGGGAAGATTAGTCTAACTAATGCAGAGTTGATTAAGGCACTATTGCTTAATCAAAAGAACTTCTTAGAGTGTAGCGATGAGTATGCCATACGACTACGACAACAAGAAGTGGCATCTGAGTGGGATTACATAGAGCGTGTACTACAAAAGCCCGACTTCTGGCTTTTCTTGAATAACACTGGGTATACCCATCCTACTAGAATAGACTTTATCTTAGATCTAATCGTAGAAGAGAATCCATTTGGTGTAAATGAGGATATTGGCTCTGACCATTATAAGACCTTCCGCTACTTCTATGCTTATTTCAAAAAAGCAGACGATTGTAGTAGCTCTAAGATTGAAAAGTGCTGGGCTAAGGTGCAGGAGTACTATCGCACCTTTGTGGAGTGGTATGAGGACTTGGAGCTGTATCACTATGTCGGCTATCTACTAGCATGCGGTGAGAAACTGCGTGACCTCTTGAATATTTGGCATGATAGCAAAGATAAGAACGACTTCCTTACTCGTCTGAAGGTTCGTGTTTATGGAAAAGTTTCCACTAACAAATCCCAATACAATCCAGACGGAAGTGATAAGGTCAAGTCTAAGTCGATTCTGCTCTTTCACAACATTCAGACAGCAATCAACCGAAACCAAAGGGAAACCGAAAAGTACAACATGGGTGTGATGTACCGCTTCCCCTTCCACCTATACAAATTGGAGTCGTGGGATATAGAGCACATCAACTCAAGTACAGAGAACGATCTAGCAGACGAAGATGCAAGGAAAGAGTGGCTTGTGAATGTATATCTTATGGCATCGAGCGAGGACCAGGAAAGAATAAGGAGGTACTTTGACAAGGACAAGACGCCTGAAGAAGAGAAGCCAAAGATATTTGACAAGGTAAAGGAAAGCTTCCCTGAGCCTAAGGGGTGGACGGATGAGACAAAAAATCAGATCGGTAACTATGTCCTGCTAGATAGCTCTACAAATCGTAGCTACGGCAATGCTATTTTCTCTGCTAAGAGACGCATCATCATTGATAAGGACAATGGCTACTTGACCCCTTTGCCTAAACTGACCAGGGGTGGCTCGTTTGAAGAGCCAGACGAAGAACCCCAAAGAGCTACATCATCATTTGTGCCGCTCTGTACGAAGTCTGTCTTTATGAAGTATTACTCCCCAGTAATGGGTGATAGTAACTACTGGACGATAGCCGATGCAAAGGCTTATGAGAATGATATTCAACGCTGTATTGAACAGATTAAACCGCTAGAACAAGATCATGTCAAATAATCAAGATAGTAAGACCACATTTTGGCAATTCCTCTCACAGTACTGTATTGAGATACCAATCATACAGAGAGACTATGCTCAGGGACGTGCAGGACGAGAGTTTTTGAGAAGGAACTTCCTCAGAGACATCAAAGAGGCTCTAGATAGTAACCAGGAGCTACTCCTTGACTTTGTCTATGGCTCTGTCCGAGGGGAGTGCTTCCTCCCTCTAGATGGTCAGCAGCGCCTGACCACCCTATGGCTCATACATTGGTATATCGCCTTCCAATCGGGCAAGCTCGGAGAGGTGGCTGAGACTTTAGGAAAGTTTACCTATGAGACGAGGCTATCCTCGAGAGAGTTTTGCAAGAAGCTTTGCACAGATGTGAATCTCCAGAGTTTCAAAGATTCAGAAAAGTCAGAAAAGTCAGAAAAGAAGCCTCTAAAAGATTATATACCATCTCAGAAGTGGTTTTACTCCTTATGGCGACAAGACCCGACCATAGATGCTATGCTCAGGATGATCTCGGGTACCGATATCAAGGACAAGGGTGGTGAGGATATAATGGATGGTATTGAAGAACTCTTTTGTGGCACTACAAAGGACGAATTCGTGCGCTATTGGGATCTCCTTACCCAGCCTAACGCTCCGATAGTCTTTTATAACCGTCCATTAGAGTCACTGGGGCTAACCGATGATCTCTATATCAAGATGAATGCCCGAGGTAAGCAGCTGACTCCGTTTGAAAACTTCAAGGCTGACTTAATAGGCTATCTTCAGCATCAGAAAGATCAGGCTTCTGAATCAGCTTCTACGTGGGAGGAACTCTTAGACCCTAAGAAGGGTATCCCTATTTTGATGGATACTAGCTGGACGGATCTGTTTTGGCAGTATAAATCTGAAGATTGTCACATTGATGAGATTGAGCAGAATAAATCTGAAGATTGTCACATAGATGAGATTGAGCAGAATAAATCTGAAGATTGTCACATTGATGAGATTGGGCAGAAGAAACCTGAAGAATGTCACATTGATGAGATTTACTTAGCCTTTATCAATCGATTCTTTTGGAATGAGCTGTTTTATGAGAGCCTTAACGATGGCATAGACATTGAAGATATCGAGCAGAGCAGATCCTATCGCTACCTCAATGCCGATATAGTCGATGACTATGTCGGACTAGCCCCTTACTGTCTTCGTGACGGCAATAAGGATATTCCAGACAATAAGTATATCCCTCAGGATCTCTTTTCTCGTCTAGAGATCGTCTTGGGGAACTTCATTCGTTGGTCGAATGGTGTCAAAAAAGAAATAGAATCTCCCAAGTGGAATGAGAATTTCTCTTTCATACCTAAGTATGATAAGGATGGAGATGACGGCAAGAAACGCGTGGTCCCATTGACTCAGGTGGAGCGTATCGTATTCTTTGCCTTGTGCAAGTACTTCTTAGAGGGCGAAGCCGATGATGTCAGTTTAGCAAGGTGGATGCGTGTCGTGTGGAATCTTATTTCGGGCGAAGGTTTGGACAGGCGCGCTGAGATCAGAAATATCTCAGCTATGTATACTGCCATGAGCTTTATCAATCGGCTAGATAGTCATCGTGTGTACAAAAGTCTGTGTGACCAACCATATGAAAAGAATTCAACGGATTTAGCATCGCGATGGAACGAAGAGATAGCTAAGGCTAAACAGATCTTAGACGAGAATAGATGCCTGCGTATGTATGATAGAGAGCATTCTTGGGAAGACGTTATCAAGAAGGCTGAGGAATATGCATTCTTTAATGGCGCAATACGCTTCCTCTTTCAAAATGAAAAGGGAGAGCCCTCATGGGATGACTTTGACACGAAGTGGTCCAATGCTCAGAAATTCTTCTGTGATGATGGTGTGGAATACAAGACCAAGCCCGAAACCAAGACCGACCCCAAGAAAGACCCTCAGCTACTGCAAGCTCTCTTTAGTAGATTTGATACCAGAGCCTTTCGTGAGGTATTGTTCTGGAAATTTCAAGTTTTCAATAACGAGCCTTGGACGTGGCGTTACTTCTTGCTCAATAAAGAGATTTATGCTCCTATACATGAGCTTCTTATGGGGGGAACTAATATTATCCAAACAGAAAAGCCTGAAATTGAGAATAGTCCAACAGATGAAAATCTGTATAAGTATAATGTGAAGGTCGTTTTGTACCAACTAACTCAAACCTCTCTACTTGAATTTATTCTAAAGCAAGACGATGCTGAAAAGTATTGGATTAGAATTGTAAATGGTTACTACTATTGCTATCCTAAATATGGACGTGACGGCATTCTCTTGAATGCGTTAGATCGTGACAACTTCTTGCGAGAGGTGGAGGTAGACGAAGACTTCATATTCCCAGGAAAAGAGCTATTCTCTTTGGTTAACATGCCATTTACGTTCGGAGGACATCACTATGTCTGGTGTAGCGACAACAAGATTTACTTGATGAGAGATGACAATCCAGAGGAGTATCTATTGACAGGGGCTGAAACTGAAGAGAGTACTCAAGTATTTTTAGAGTATACAGGACAGTCAATCGATGACTTGAAGAAAGAACTCTCAGAACTGGCTCAGAAGCATCTAACTGCTAAGAGCGAGTGAACGTCTCTGCAACGTCCAATTCAATGAGGATACTACATCTATCTGATACGCATGGCTATCACAGGCGACTGCGGGATTTGCCAGCGGCAGACGTCGTGGTGCACTCTGGAGACTTTACTATGCATGGTAGTGCAGACGAGGCAGAGGACTTTATCAACTGGCTGTGCGACTTGGACTACCAGTACAAGCTTTTCACCTGTGGCAACCACGACTTCTGTATGTACAGGGCTACTGTGAGCGGACTCAGTGACATGGTACACCTGCTCTACAACTCGGGGGTAGAGATCGAGGGGGTGAAGTTTTACGGAGTCCCGCTGTTTGTGCCAGACTGTGCCGATGGCCGCCAGGAGCAATACGAGGCGGATATACCGCTAGACACAGATGTCTTGGTCACGCATCGTCCGCCTTATGGCATTTTGGACTATGCCGACCAGACCAACTACGGCTCTGCCACACTCCTGCGACGAGTGCATGAGATCAAGCCCCGCCTGCACCTCTTCGGGCATATCCATCAGCAGTATGGCGTGCTGAAAAGAGGTGAAACGATCTATTCGAACGGCGCCATGATGAACGAAAGCAATCGCTCGCTCAATGCTCCTCGGCTGCTTGAGATCTGAGAGCATTCTAGGTGGTTGCTGAGTCGGTTGGTGTACAAGAGTGAGGTTATGCTCTTTTGATCTGTTGCCGTGACGCTTTTAGCCCCAAGTACTCTCAAGGTGCTTGGGGCTTATTTTGTAGTGAGGCGTGCAGGGAGTACAGCTTCTGAGCATAATGTTTTGCTGTCGACCTAGGCTGTGCTGCCCTATGGCACAGGGTGTGAGCTACCTTTGTCATATCTAGAAGAAGTTAGGATATGAAGCAGGTGGTACGTATGTGTGACGTGAGCTTTGATGCGAAGCTCTTTGAGACCTTCCAGTGTGGCACGCCACTGGACGATCTCCTCAGCTCTCATGTGGGCTTGCCGCGTGGGGTGAACTACATGATCATAGGAGACCCCGGGGTCGGCAAGACGACGATCATCCTGGACCTGATGGCCAATGTGCAGATGAGCTATCCAGAGGCTCGCATGCTCTTTATTAGTGCGGAGATGAATGAGATAGACTTCTCCGTCTATATAGAGCGGTACCCGAAGTTTGCACAGCTCCCGATCCTCTTCATTGAGTCAGACTTCGACGAGGCGGTTCGTAACTGGGAGTTGGTCCGGTCGGTGGTGGAGGAGGGGTGGGATGTCGTCGCCATAGACTCCTTTTATGAGCTACAAGGTATCATCCGTGAGGAGGAGGGCATCCGCATGAAGGATGCTGAGAGCTGGCTCTTGAAGCTCATCAAGCAGCAAAACAAAGCGCAAAACAGTCGCCACGTCAATACTACCTTCCTGACGATACAGCAGGTCACTAAGTCGGGGAACTTCGTCGGGTCTAATCGGCTCAAGCACTCGATCACCGCGATGATGGAGCTCAAGCTAGACAATCCCAAGAATATCTACTCAGATCGCTATATCACCTTCTCTAAGCATAGACGTGGAGATGTAGGGGTCAAGCTCTACTACAGCCTGAGCAGCATGGGGGATGTCTTTTTTGACGAAGCCCGATTTCAGAAAGATCAGCACATCAAGCATGTACAGAGCAAGGTCTCGGGACAGATACGAGACTTCGCAGATCAGTTTGACAAACTATTTAACCAAGAGGAATTATGAACTATACAGACTACCTACAGGTCAAGGAAGACTTTATCACGCAGCTAGCACCACAGAAAGAGGTGGACCTAGCGGAGATCCAGCACGAGTCGGATCAGCTCTACACAGTCGATGGGGTTGAGGTGCTAGCTAGTAAGCTCTTTGCAGATAGCTACGATGCCCTCATCGGGATCAAGCCTAAGCAAAAGGCTCTCGTGCGCAACGCCTCTGGCGAGACTGGGCTTAGCAATTATCGTAACTATCAGAGCGTAGCTATGAGCATTCATCAACCTCAGCGGGTACTCCTAGTGGCCTCGCCCGAGAGCCGTCAGCTCACGGAGATTATCCCGATCGTGGAGGAGTATATCGCTCCGACGCTGTTCTTTGAGTTTGCCGAGATGGTGGCTCATGAGACCGGCTATGAGATCGTCGGGGTTCACTACAGTCCCACAGACAGCATTCGTGTCACCATCACCTTCCAGAGCCGTGAGGCGCGACCCGAGCTCTTTCTCCCTGGTGAGGACTTTCTGATGGATGGCTTTTACCTGAGCTGGGACCCCGCCTCCGTCTCTGCAGGACACTACTTCGAGCGACTCGCCTGCTCCAATGGGCAGACTGTCCGTGAGCGGCACTCCGACGGTATGAGTCATCGTCTGGGGGAGCAAGAGATGCGGCAGATGATAGGTCTGCTACGGAGTGAAGACTTTAGACTGATGGGTGCCGAGACCTTTCGGGACTTGATCGCTACGGCCTACGAGTCTAGGATTTCGCTAGCTGAGATGAAGAGTTGTCAGCGAACGCTCCTCTCGCTAGGCGTTGGCAAAGTGATGGCCGAGGAGATGGTTCCATACGAAACGCTCTGCAAGAGTTATCGCCAGGCTGGTGTGTATGACCCGAATAAGGAGCGGATCACCAAGGGCGAAGGCACCGTATGGGATGCTTACAACGTGCTCACCGAGTTTGCCACGCACACTACGCTGTGGGGCGAGCAAGACCACAAGCGCATCTCGCTGATGAATAAAGCGACGACGATGCTGAGGAAAAAGCCCGACATCGTCTCGTACATAGAGATCTAGCCCAGCTAGCGTAAGCCCCCCCTTGTGCTAGAGGCAGTAAACGAGAGACTCCCCTCCAGTTGGATCGTGTCCAGCTGCGGGGAGTCTCTTCTTTGTGTAGGTGTGTGGCCCTAACCTTTGCGTGCATCGGCTAACAGCCAACAGCCAATAGCCAATAGCCAATTTTACCCTTGCGTGCGAATGCGATCATCGAAGGCGGAGAGAGCAGCCTTGGCTCCCTCGCCCATAGCGATCACCACCTGCTTGTAGCGGATGCTGGCACAGTCGCCTGCGGCATAGATACCCGCTACGGAGCTACGGCAGTGGTCATCGATGATGATCTCGCCCATGCGGTTGCGCTCGACCAGACCGTCGAAGACATCCGTATTAGCCTTGAGCCCGATCTGCACGAAGACTCCAGCGACAGCGAGCTCGAAGGGAGCACTCCCGTCACGAGGAGCTATGCGCAGTGCGGACACCTTGCTGCCATCACCGATGACCTCTTCCGTTGCCACGTTCGTGTGGACAGTCACGTTCGGTAGCTTAGCCAGTTGCTCCTGCAGTACAGTGTCTGCCTTGAGGCTCTCCATAAACTCCAAGACGGTCACATGCTTGCAGATACCAGCCAAGTCAATAGCTGCCTCAATGCCTGAGTTGCCACCGCCCACGACCGCTATATCTTGCCCCTTGAAGAACGGCCCATCGCAGTGCGGGCAGAAGGCCACCCCGCGACCAATGTGCTCCGCCTCGCCAGGCACACCCAGCTTGCGCCAGGAAGCTCCAGTGGCAATGATCACTTGCGGAGCTACGAGCGTCTCGCCGAGCGAGGTGACTACCTCCTTCTGGGTATCGACCAGCTTGATCTGCTCGACATGTCTCTGCTCCAGTATCTCTACGT
>CAMCJO010000069.1 GCA_945875135.1 uncultured Porphyromonas sp. | reverse complement strand
GTAGATCCTCCTGCAGAAATGACCTAACGATCAGTTCATCAGCGTGAAACTAAAGTTTCATAGGTAAGAAACTAGAGTTTCATAGGTAAGAAACTAGAGTTTCATAGGTAAGAAACTAAAGTTTCATAGGTAGGAAACTGTAGTGCCACACGTAGGAAACTCTAGTGCCACACGTAGGAAACTGTAGACTAGTCGAAATCAAGTAGTCGGAGGTCTTGCTGTCCGATAAAAGTTTTCAGCGGAAGAAGAGTCTTTTGCTCAAGGGGGGGGCTAGAGCTATCAGAGGCTGTCGGAGCTGTCGGAGTGGATCGGAGGCGTAGTCAGGTGGTGACGTGGACGGGAGGACACATAGGTCCGCCCCTACGGAGGGCGCAGTCAGGCTTTGATACAACGGACGCACGAGCCGTGCGTCCCTACAAAGGGCTACACGTATCTAATTTCTAAGGTCTAACTTCTAATCTCTAATTTACTACCTTTGTAGCGTATATCTATTTATAGAGCTTGAGAGGGAAATGTACAAATGGGGTTCTCTCCCCGTAGGTAACTCTGGAGTTATCTACCGCCTTAGAGCTACCATAGACGGGAGCGTACGCTAAGACCTCACAGCCGCCCTCGGCAAGAACAAGTATTGATCGAAACTCAATGAAAAAGGACCTAACCATACGACAGATACTCCTCATCGCACTCCTGCTCAGCACTACTATCGTAGTCAGTTGCAAGAAGGGTGACCGCACTCAGAGCACTATGGCTACCGCTGCACCGACCTTTCCTATGCCTCCTCGCTCCCTAGCGAATGCCACCGAGCGTGCCGACTATGTCCTAGATAATCTCTGGAATGGCATCGCCGGCATAGACACGCTCACCTTTAGAGATAGCGGTGAGCGTGAGCAATTTCTAGTCAATTACTTTGGCTTTGGGGTGCTTGCCAGCGAGCGCGCTCGAAGAGCCTCTATGAGCAAGCTCTTCGAACTGGCGACCCCAGCGATGGACTCGGTCATCCTCAGCATAGCGGGTCGCTATTTTGACTCGCCTGAGTCGCCACTCTTTAACCAGGCCTACTTTATCGAGACCTACGAAGAGGCAGACAAGCTGGGCATCCTGGACTATGCCCAGCAGTTAAAACTAGAGGACCGACGAAGTCTCTACCAAAAGAATCAAGTGGGAGCGGTGGCGGAAGACTTTGAGTACACGCTCGCCAATGGGCAGACCAGCACGCTCTACAAGACCAGTCCGGGCAAGAAGCTCCTCTTGATGTTTTACGATCCCGAGTGCAATGCTTGTAAGGATGTCTTAGAGTTCCTCTCTCACAGCGAGCCTATCCAAGCCTTGCTAGGCAGTGAGGTGTCGTGGCTCTGCGTCTATGTAGACCAGGATGTAGAGACGTGGCGCAAGAGCCTATCGCACCTCCCGTCTTATGCGATTACTGGCAGAGACGCCACAGGTATGGTCACCGATCAGAGCTTATATGACTTACGCGTGCTGCCTGTGCTGTACCTGCTTGACGAGCATAAGCGGGTCATCATCCGCGATGCCTATCCCCAAGAGGTAGAGAGCTACTTTGTGGCACTACAAGAGGGGTCTATTTAGTTGCGAAGCTTGCGGCTAGAAGGGGTAGCCTACTGCAAAGTGGTAGCCGAGGGAATTGGCAAACTTGGGGAGGTTGTAGTAACCCTGACGCGAGGTCTCGAAGGGGAGGTGTAGCCCCACACCGACATCAAAGCGGATGACTAGGAAGTTGAGGTCGTAGCGTAGTCCTACGCCAGAGCCAAGGGCGAGCTGATTGAAGAAGTCCTTAGCATCGGTGATCTCTTGGAGTGATCCGCCTGGACGGTTTTCGTCAGGACGAAGCAACCACACATTGCCCGAGTCGAGGAAGAATGCGCCATGCAGATCGCCCACAAGACGGAAGCGGTACTCAGCGTTTAGCTCGAGCTTGAACTCTCCCGTCTGATCCATAAAGGCGTAGCGACTATTGCGTGGCACAAAGCGTCCTGGACCTATGCTACGTACGGTGAAGGCGCGGATGCTGTTTGCCCCGCCTACATAAAACTGCTCACTATACGGAGCCACCGTCATATTACCAAAGCTGTAGATGGCACCCACGCCAGCTCTCAGGGCTAGGCTCTGGTTGCGGTCGATGCCGTAGGTGTAGCGCAACTCTGCGGTACCCTTGACAAACTGTGCGAAGGGGACGCCGAGGATCTTTTTAGTCTCATGGTAGTTGCGACCTGTCAGCGAGTAGATCCCGTTGAGGATATTGCCAGCCTGAGAGATGCCCAGATCGATGTGCAGGTGATGACTGCCTAGGCCTGTGAAGATATTGTCAAAGGTGTACTGGTAGCTCATCTGCGGGATCAGTTGGCTCCGCAAGCTCAGACCCAAGATAGGATTGTCGGTGATGACCTTCTGGAAGATTTCGGACTGGCGAGAGAGTCGGTTGTAATGTATCCGCAGAGGGGTGATCATGTGCTGATGCTGCTCATTGCGTACGCTATAGCTAGCGGACAGTCCTAGAGAGGTGATCTGGAAGTAGCGCGCACGATTGAGCATAGAGGCGGATAGGGTATAGGTGGTCTGCACGTCGTGCGTAAGGTGCAGATCGTAGAGCCACGGCAGCAAGATGCGTGGTGCCTGGAGGTTGAGGTTAGAGCCCACCTCGTAGCTGTTGATGTCGGATATGGATACGTCCTGATTGCTACGTGTACGATTGGTCTGCCACTCGTAGGAGCCGTAGAGATCGAGCGAGAGACGCTCGCCCCCCCCGAAGAGGTTGCGACGGCCGAGTGATAGGTTGAGTCCTGGACCGATGAAGTTGTTGGACTTGGTCGTGAAGACTGCAGAGAGCGAGGAGTCCCACGGTTTGTCTAGCTCAGCGGTGATGTAGAGGTCGAGGAGGTTGTGCAGCGTATCACTAGCGACAAACTGCATGTCGACGTAGGAGAAGGCTCCTAGTCCCAGCAGAGACTGACGGGTAGACTGCTCGAGAGACTGCGAGTAGAGTTCGCCCGAGCGTAGCTGTACTCTATTGGCAAAGACCGCAGGACGCACCCTCGGATGCTCTCGGTAGTGCAGTGTGATCCCCTTAAACTGCATCGTGTCCGTCAGTGCGAGCCGATCATCCTCTGTGAGTAGGACGTGTACGGAGCCTATGCGCCATGGCTCGAAGGTGTAGTTGGGGTAGCCACTCTGCTCCCGTACCTGCATATAGACTTTGCCTGGGGTGAGTAGGGTGTCTACCTGATAGACGAGTAGATCGGGAGCGTAGAAGTAGTAGCCACGGTCTCTCAGGTTTGTGACCAGCATGTTGCGGTCTTGGAGGATCTGCGAGAAGTTGAATTGATCCCCCTTGTGTATCCTAGACAGCTCAGCATGACTTAGTATCTCCCCACTGCCTAGGAGCCACGGCTCCATATAGCTAATGCTGTCGTAGAGGTAGGGCGCTCCGAGATCAGCCTTGTAGTAGACACGTGCCTGTAGCGAGTCGCTAGAGGAGCGTGCTATACTGTCGGTCACGACTGCATTAAAGTAGCCGTGCTCGTGTAGGATAAACTGCGACTGCTTGGCACGCACATCGGGGCGTACGTCACTGATGAGCTTAGGCTCCTCAGCAAAGAGCTTATAAAGGCGCTTGCCCACCCAGGTGCTGTCGTTGACAAAACCATTGTAAAACCAAAGCCCGATGGGTATGCGAAAGCGGGAGCGAGCACTGCCGAAGAAGGCGTCGTTGGGTGGTACGTTGAGCACTTTCTCCATATTAGAGATAGCGCGATCTGCAGCGTCACTGCCGTCGTCTCCCTGTATGCGTGTCTTGCCGATACCTATATATAGTAGCTCCCCCTCAGGGATGTGCTGTGTCACAGAGCAACTACTCAGAGCGAGTATCGTGCCGAGCAGTAGGAGTAGCGCATGAGCTATGGTTGGTCTGCTGTAGAGATTACGGTTCATAGCTGTGGAGTCTGAGAGGTTGAGGTTATGGTGTCCGGAGCGATGGGCGCAGCGTGTGACAAGCTATCCGTGGCGATGCTGTCCAGAAGCTTCTTAGGGTCAGCGGGCTTCTCGTACTTCTTCTTTTGCCACCACATATAGTTGCGCGGATCGAAGAGATCGACGAAGCGACGCGCCTTGAGCTTGACCAGATAACCAGCGCCCGTCTCGGTCACAACGCCCTCGAGCATGTTGTCGTTGTTACGTCTGTGGAAGAGCGTCACATACTGCCTGCCCGCCTCGTCAAGACGATACTCAAAGGTTACGTTGTCGATGAAGGTCTGCTCGTAGTTGGTCGGCAGATTGCCCGAAGCTACGCGCCCTCCGATGACGAAGCGTATGCGGTCATTGAGGAAGCGACGGCTGAAGCTGTAGGTATAGTTGGTCTGCTGTAGCTGCGACTGATTGTACCCGCCTAGCTCCATACCGAGAGATAGACTCGTACCCTGGAGGAGCTTGCCCGTTAGGCTGTTGAGCTCACTCATGGCGACGTTGCTCAGTACTTTCTCCATCGACATCTGCCCCATATCGGAGGCGAGGTAGGTACCTGATAAGAGCATAGCTACCGCCTGCTTGCCACGCTCCTCTTCGCTCATGGAGGAGAGTTGCGTCTGCGTCTCTAGGTCTTCGGGTGCTGCCAGGTCGAAGGCGAGTGACATATCCTTTAAGTTCTCATCTGCCTTGATAGATACCTTAAAGTCTACCTTATTAGTAGTCTCGCCTCTGGTCACGTCGGCACGTAGCTTTTGCGAAGCGATGAAGTGTAGGTAAGGATCGAGAGGCTCACCACTCCAGACGAGGTAGCTCTCGGGCTCAATGTCGAAGTGTCGTCGCCCTACCACGGGGAACTCATACTGCACCTCGCCACCGCTAAAGTCGTACCGCCCTACGAGGCTCATCGTGCCGAGTGGTGGATACTTCAGACGGAGGTCTCCACCGCCCTGGATGCGTACGTAGTCTTGTCCTCGTGAGGAGAGGTCCACACCGATCTGTACTGCTGGCTCGATGTGCAGCGCCACAGATAGATCCATACGACCGAGAGAGCGCGTGCGCATCTCCTCAGGCTCCTTGACGCTCGTGGTGTCAGATACGTTGACAAACTCTACAACGCCCGACATATTGTCTTGCGCCTTGATAGCTGCCTGCGACATGACGTAGGTCGCATTGGTACCTCCATGTAGCGTGACAGAGCCCAGTAGCTGAGGTGCTGTCAGGTAGCCCTGCAAGCGTAGGTCGGCAGAGAGGATAGCTCGGCCATAGATCGACTGCTTGTTGTGGTACTTGCTGTCGATCACCTGTGCATGGTCGGCGTAGAGACGTAGGTCGCTCTTGAGCGCCTCAGGACCGAAGAGATTTAGCCAACCATCCAGGTAGAGCGAGGTCTCCTTGCCTTGTAGCGTTAGCTTGTAGTCTTTGAGATTTAGTCGGCTCTGCTCGATATTCAGCGGACGGCTATCTAGGGTGTACTGATTGCCCGTCAGAGAGAGTGCCACCAAGCCGTCGGTAATGTGTGGTACTCCGTTGAGAATAGGACTCTTAGGCGTACCCGTCACATCAATCGAACCGTCCAGCGCACCAGAGAGACTGATGAGATTGCCACCCATGAAGGGGTTCGCCAGACGTAGCGGGAAGGATTCGAAAGCAGCCTTCATATCGAGAGCCTCTTCACCCTTACGGCTATGGTAGATACCATCGACGGTTAGTGCTAGATTACCATTGCTACTCACCTGAGCGGTGACATACTGCGAAGCGTTGTCACGAGGCTCGTAGAAGAAGGCGACACTCACGTTGCCCAGATCGCCATCCATGTAAGTCATGTCATTGACCGAGAGGTCGCCCGTAGCACGGTAGACGTTGTCCACACGCTCTATGCGCAGATCCATAAAGGTGCGTCCACTCATATCCGGGAGGCGCAGGATGCGCGCCAGGTCGCCCAGCTCTAGTCGCTGTACGTTGCAGAGCAAGCTCTGTACATTGTTTGGCTCATCTAGATCACTGTGCAGAGAGAGCTTGGCACCTTGAGGATTCGTCAGCTCGAGGTTGGCAAAGATCTGATTGTTCTCATGGAAGTAGAAGAGCGCATTGTCTTCATTCGCACGAAGTCGCTCGCCAGCGAGGTAGATATCCTTGTCAGAGAGGCTCACACCAAAGCCCTGTGCATTGTAATAGCCACTAGCTCCCAAGCTGTAGAATAGCTCATGGTCTCGTAGCCAGTCAAAGTCTAGATTGACAGCGACGAGGTCTGTCTGAGCCGATCCGATGATCTTGTAGGGCGGGCGCTTGTCTTGTCGCTCCCCTTCGAGGCTTAAATCTATCTGTAGCAACGGATGCACATAGCGCTGAGCCATCTTGTCAGAGCTAAACTGATCGGAGAGGTCTGACAGGAGCAGCGGTCGCATAGCCTCAGAGGGTAACTGCTGGCTCACATGGGTCAGATGGTCTAGGAGTATGGGGCGACTTGGGGAGAGCGTCGTCAGCTGGAGGAGCGCGTTGTCACACTGTATCGTGTCGTACTGGAGCTGATGCAGGTCGATGCGCCCATTGATCCCTAGCTTAGGACTGGTCAGCAGATCCGCATCGAGAGACTCTACAGAGACATTGTACCGCTCTAGCAACGAGCGTAGCGGATGCTTGGGTCCCATGTGTAGTGCTATGTGTGCATCGGGTAGGACGCCAATTAGGTCACTGTAAGCGGTCAGTCGAGGCTTGTCAAAATGATATTCCCCCGCCCACTTAGAGATGCCCGATATGGAGGTCAAGAGGTGGTTCAGCCCCTCCTGCGTCGTCACACTTAGGTCTATGTCGCTACCCGCTAGCTGTGCTAAGACTTGTGTCGTGTCACTGGCCAGGCGTAGGTCGATCTGCTCGTTGTCTATGCGCTGTGAGCCGATGGCAAGGTGTAGCCCCGAGAGCTGGCCATCGATCATGTGGGTCTCTGCAAAGTCGCTGTAGAGGTCTGCCGTGAGCCTCATGCGCCCCTCCATGATGCTATCGCTCAGCCCCATAGACTGCAGGTCTAGGTGCGAGACATCTAGGTCTATCTTACCACCGAAGGAGGGTCGCTTACCAGCGGTGATAAGCGTCCCCGCAAGGTTCCCCGCGAGCTGTGCCGAGGGGTCGTTAGCCTGCAGAGAGACCGCCACGGAGTCTCCACGCAGAGAGCCATCGAGAGCGAGGTTGTGGAGCGTATAGTTCTTGTAGTTGACCTCATTGAGGTCTACAGCGACGAGTCCATGCTTGTTTTTTGTCTTCAGGGACAAGCCAGTGCCGTCTGCCTGGATCGTTCCCGAGATCACACCGATCGAGTCGCGTGGCATAAACTGAGCGACATCAAGGCCATCTAGCCGGCCGTCGAGCTTGTAGCGCTGTCGATTCAGGGAGTATAGTCCGTTGAGAGATAGCGACCCTCTAGGCGTGCCTAGATGCAGATCAGCGGTGATTTGATCTCCGTGTAGTGTGCCGTCCAGATCGAGATCCATCTTGTTTGGCAGCGTCACAGAGCCAGACTTTTCGTCGATGCCAGCGAGGGCTAGCAGTAGCTTAGCCGCAGGCTCTGTCTGTATATTGCCTTGCAGAGAGGCTGTGCGCTTTGTCTCATCAAGGATGTTTGTCGCCTTGCCACTGGCAGAGAGTGCGATGAAGCCCTCTTGCTGCAGCTCCAGATTGTATATCTCCAAGTCACTCAGCGAGCCTCGCGAGCGCACGTCGACCGACAGCGGCACGTCGGCCAGCTGCCTGTGACCACCCGGGCTATAGAGCATACTGTCTAGACTAATGCGCGTGTAGTAGTACAGATCTTGCGGTGCTAAGGTACCCTTGAGCTCGGCCGTGACAACCGCCTCTTTATCCCCAGAGAAGAGATCTAGAGGTAGGATCAGATCGCCCGTCAGCTGACTGGTGGGCGTAGCGAGCGAGAAGTTGCGCATGCTGATCACCTGGTCCTCTAGCTTAAAGTAACCCCTAAACTGCTCCATCTGCGCTCCGCTCTGCTCTTGTAGACTCAGCTGGTTAATGTCCATCTGTACCAATCCCTGGCTATTGATGGCGAGTCCATCCATATCTACATGCGCATCACGATAACCCATGTGGTTGTAGTCCACGTAGGGGAGCCGGACCGTAGCTGTATCTATCGCATAGGTTGCCTTGGCAAGGTCTAAGTCGATATGATCTATGAGGAGGTTAAAGTCTGGAATCTCTACCATCACCTTGTCAATACCCCCACGATCGATCAGAGCATCGGTGTGTACTCCAGAAGGGTAGAGGTGTATGTAGCTGGCAAAGCGCGTGAGATCCACACGATTGACATTGATACTCATCGGAGGCCCCGGCTCGCTACTCTCTGTCGTGTCTGTCTGGGTGTAAGCAAAGAACCCGTCAGCCAGTGAGACCGCTGCGATGTCAATATCCATCGAGCTCAGGTCTACCTGCACATGTCCCGCCTCCATACTCCCTAGGCGCGCATCGATACGGCTACGATTGAGACTATCTAGAGGCATCGCCACGACGGCATCTTGTAGCTTCAGGCGGGGCGCCTCTATACGCTTGTTAAAGAGCGGCATCAGCGGCAGACTGGTGCGTAGCTGGTCAACCCAGATGATCGTGTCACCCCCCTCTGTGGCGAGTAGCTTGTCCACGCTTACCCGTAGGGGGAAGCTGATGCTCATCTCCTCGACCGTAATCTTCCAGCCCGTCTGCTCCTCGAGGGTGTGGACGAGACGTCCTACTGCCCAGCGCTGTACACTGGGTATGTAGATCGACCCCACCAGCAGTAGAAGGACTGTCAGCGGGACGAGGAGTAGAATCCAAAAGAGTTTACGACGTCTTCGTACGGAGTTCATGAGTTAAGTGTGATGCCATCTGAGTGAGCCGAAAGTGCCCTCGGTGCCTGCTCCGATCGGAGCCTCCCTAGGACGAAACGGCTAGACGCACACAAAGGTACGAAAAT
>CAMCJO010000068.1 GCA_945875135.1 uncultured Porphyromonas sp. | reverse complement strand
ATCTGATTACCTGCACAGCGCAGATTGAGTAGCCCTGTGAGTGGCGTGACGTTGAGACTAGAGAGTCTATTGTTTGACAGATTGAGCCATTTGACTAGCGGAGTCATTGTTAGGTCGATAGCTGTCAGCTCATTGTCCTGTAAGTAAAGGCTGGTAAGCTTAGGCAGAGCTGAGAGATCTATCGTAGCAAACTTATTGCTAAAGAGCGTTAGATCCGTGATGATCGTCTGCTGATCGAAGGTAATCTTGGAGAGCTTGTTGCCTGGAGCGTAGACCTTCGAGAGGTTGGGCAGTCCAGTGAGCGTTAGCTCTGTAAGCTCGTTGTAGGCACAGTTTAGCTCAGCAAGGTCGTTGATACCCGTCAGGTCTAGTGTAGCGATGCGGTTGCTGTCGCAGTCGATCGTGTTGAGCGGAGCTGTCTTAGGCAGTAGTAGCTCGGTGATCGCATTGTTAAAGCACTTGAAGCTCGAGAGATTGCTCATCTTCGACAGATCAAGCTTACCTGGGATAGCGTTGCGACTGACGTCAAAGGCACGCATGTTGGTACACTCTGAAATGTTGAGCGGCTTGGAAATAAGATTCCCCGAGCAGTAGAGACCCGTGAGAGACTTATTGTTCGTTAGGTCTAGCTCAGCAATCTTGTTATTGCTACAAGAGAGCTTGGAGAGCTTAGGAGCATTGGTTACATCAAGTGCCGTGAGCCCAATGTTATCCGCAAGGAGTATGAGAATATCATCCCCATAGATCTTGATTGTGTTGCCAAGAGGTGTGTTGGAGACATTCTTAGCACCCTCGTATTCGACCTTGTTGCCATCGCCCCAGTCAATTGAGAAGGTCGTCCCCTTAGAGCCACCCGTGCCAATCTTGATCGGCTTGTCGGTCTTCTCTACAGTCATGACGATCGCAGCCTCCTCCTCAACAGGAGCCACAGCCTTAGCGATAGCACCTGGATTGACAGTTAGCTCCTGCATGCGGGTGTCTCCGTAGATGTCTATCGTGTTATTGTACTCAGAGGATGTACCTGTGCCGATGAGAGCCGAAGTGGTCAAGAGGTGCCAGTCACTAGAGGCTAGCTGCTCAGCCTTAGTCTCATCTTTAGTATAGCCAGCAAAGGTTGTCGGCTTGACGAAGTGCTCGCTGGGGGCCTCTACTCCAGAGATCGAGTTGAGTGCCTTAGTGCCAGCAGGCAGGAGCAGGTCGGGAGTGGTTTCATCTGCGTTATTGGCAACGCACTGAGCTATCGTGTTGTGAGCAAAGATGCCATCAGCGGTCATCACGACACCACCACCCTTGAAGCCCGTGCAGTTGTAGATGAGGTTTCCTATGAGCTTGCTCGTGCCGAGCGTCCATACGGCACCACCTCCGCGATTTGCCATGGTAGGATCTGTGTAGGTGGGGTCGTCTGCAAAGCAATTGTATAGGATATTGTTTTCGATCGTTGATGCGCTAGCAAAGATAGCACCGCCACGCATAGACGTACAGTTATATATCTTATTCGCCTGCAGTGTAGCGTTCTCAGCGTAGATAGCGCCACCAGAGGCTCCGTAGCTATTGGTGATCTCGCACGCTCTGACCGTAGAGCCTATAGCTCTGATGGCTCCGCCCTGATCCAGAGCGATACAACCATCAAACGTAGAGTGCTCTACCGTACCCTGCTCGATATAGATTCCTGCGCCAGAGGCTACGCCGTTTGGCATAGAGACCATATTCTTGGAGAAAGCGCAGTTCTTGACCAGCGCCTTACCATCGCCCTTAAGTATCGCAACGGCACCGCCTAGAAATGGCCATGTAGTCCCTGAAGGCTCTACCTGGGTGTAAGCGTAGTGCTCAGTGATGTCGCAGTTGAGTAATGCTATATTTCCCGAAGCGTAGAGTGCTCCACCACAAGCCTTGACGTTCCAGATGTCAGCATTGGCGCCCTTGAGGGTAAAGCCGTCGATCGTGGTGCGCTCGGCAAAAGGCGTAGCACTATAAAGGACGTGGTTGTAGTTACCCTTATTGCCAGTGATCTCCCACTCCTCGCGTACCTTAGATCCAGCACCCTCGACACGCGTCCAGACGTCAGGGACATCATCGTCAGCTGAGAGGATCGTCTCATTGGTACGATAGCAGTTGCCTATCACCTTCGTAGCCGTACGATCGTCACGAGTCGTTTCATTACCCGCAAAGCCTCCGTAGAGAGATACTCCCTCCTTGAGTATAAAGGCGTAAGAGCGCTTCTTAGAGGTCTTAATGAGCTTGGTAGGATGATAAGTGCCCTTAGCGACCCATATCTCGTCACCAGCGGAAGAGGCGTCAATCATAGCTTGCAGGTCGCTCGAGGCATTGCTCCAGGAACTACCATCACCGCTACCAGTCGTAGAGACGTAGCGAATGGCTGCTTGCTGGGGAGCCGTGCCAGGCTCGGGATCGCCGTTTCTGACGCAGTAGACCATCGCCTTCCAGCCCGGTGAGTTGGATCCGTTGAAGAGGGCTACCGACAGGCAACCATCCGCAGCGGTGGAGGTGACAGTAAAGCGTGGATTGGCTGGCGTACCCTTGACAGTCTTGATCGGGTCTATGTCTTTGGGCCAGTCGTAGTAGTACTCGCCATCTTCGTCAGGTCCATTCCATAGGGTGATAGCTCCGTTATAAAAGCGCAACTGGTCAGACTCTCCTATCTCCATCTCCTCAAAGACGATGGTGATATGGGAGTTAGAGTTGAGTGGCTTGAACTGTACGATGGTCATAGAGTAGTTGCCCCTCATACCCTTGCTGGGACCACCGTCATCGTAGTAGGGGCGTGGTAGACCAGCCTCAACGGTGTAGTCATAGACAGGGCCCTCACTGCCTGTGTGAAAGATTTGTCCCCCTTGGCCCTCCTGAGCTGTTACCCCAATGGAGGCTAGGAGATAGAGGAAGAGAAGCGGTAGTAGTCGTTTCATACGATAAAGTGGGTTGATGTTTAGTGATTTGTGACAAGCGGTCGGGAACTAGCGTTTACGATCGCCCTTCCTACTGGTCTCGAGGCAAATGTACTTATATTTTCCTTATGGCTACTCGATGACGCAGAAAAGGTTAAATTTCAAGTCTCGGCCTCCATTGAGTAGATCGAGCCAACCCCCTATCTTTGACACCTTTGCCCCCCTACCCCGACATCGTGCGAGATGGGCAGGCTACTTGAGCTTGAAGTAGCAGATGATCGGCTTGTGGTCAGAGATCTCTGCGGTGCGGTCTACGTAGGCGGCACGCGCCTCTATCTGGTCGCTGTAGAGCATGTGATCGATCCGTACACCGATGAGCGACTTAAAGTAATAGCTGTAATTGACCCCTCGCCCCGTCGTAGCGATCGCATCGTGCAGTCCCATCGAGAGGCGATGATGCGTGTAAGAGATCGGCGTGTCGTTAAAGTCGCCACAGATCAGCACGTAGGGCGACTCCTGATAGTTGACATCCTGATAGATCTGCTCGACCTGCTTAGCACGACGCTTGAAGGCTGGTGAGAAGCGTACTCTGAGAGCTTGGGTGAAGCCCTTGGGATTGACTTCTTGCGCTAGCTGGAAGTAGTGCGCCTGCTCCTCTTTTGTAAAGCCAAAGGACTCTAGGTGTAGGTTGTACAGCACAAGCTTTTTCTCTCCAACAAGAATCGTGAAGACTGCCCCTCCATTGAAGTCAGAGTGCAGATCTATGGGTCGTGTCGATAGGATGGGGTACTTGGAGAGTACGATGAGGCGGCTACCGTGATCCTTGACCGCATAGGCAGAGCTGTAGAAGGGATACGCCTTGAGGATGCGCTGCAGACTACGCTCAGACATATACTTCGACTTATTGGAGCTGAGCCATGCCTCTTGCAGGCAGATGATGTCGGCATCGCTCTCGGCGAGATACTCCGTGGTGGGGTGGTAGTCGTGTGGCCCTAGCTTGGCAAACTGAAAGGCGTTGGCATTGAGACTCACCACTTTGATCCAGTTCTCCCGATCGATCGGGGGCGTCTGGCGTAGTCGTATGGGGGCGTACAGCAGGAGCGTGGGGAGGGAGACGAGCAGCGCCACCGTATTGATCGCGGCACGACTCCAAGCGCGAATGATAAACCAATAGATCGCCTGTAGCACGACCAGCGCAAAGAGCAGGGGAAAGAGCAAGCCTAGATAAGCCGAGAGGATAATGGTCGTCGGCGAAATGTAGCGACTCAGCAAGGCACCCGCAAAGAGCAGCAAGAGCAGCAGATTGCCAAAGGAGACGAAGGTGTGCCAGAAGCCACGGATCATACCCCAGAGGGTACGTTTCTTGGCGGGCTGCTGCGGGCTCTGCTGGCTCTTTGGGCTAGGTGCTATGGGGGGCGATGTTGTCTTATCCATAGGTTGCATGATTAGTCGCGGTCTGACTGGTCAAGCCACTGATTGTTGTGCTCGATGAGCTGCTCCCGCTCTTCATCAGATAAGCTCTGGTAGCCCGACTGCTGCACCTTATCTAGGAGTTGGCGGTAGCGAGCTGCCTGAGCATCTTGTAGGGTCTCTTGCTGCCGTGCGGTGCGCTGTCGTCGACGCTGGTATAGTCCTAAGCCACAGCCCCACAGGACGCCGGCAAGGTGGGCGATCAGCCCGCCTACGTTGTACCCGCCATAGGCGAGGAGTAGGAGGAGGAAGACGAAGAGCCCTACCTGCCACACACGGAGCGATCCGATCAAGGGTAAGGGCATCTCTTCGCGAGGAGCTGAGCTGATCATATAGCCTACGAGTGCTATGACCGATGCGGAGGCACCCACGAGCGGTAGCCCCAGTAGGAGCACCCCGCTGCTACGTAGCAATGTGGTGAAAAGCACGAAGGCGCCTCCACCTACGATCGCTCCCCCGAGATAGCTCCAGACGAACTGTCGCCATCCGCTGAGGCGCAGCAGCATCTCGCCAAAGAGCCACAGCAAGAGCAGATTGAGCAGGAGGTGCAGACCACTATTGTGCAGGAGCGTGTAGGTGACGATCGTCCAGGGGCGACGCCACAGAGCATCAGGCGAGCAGGAGAGGTAGAGCTGATCCACGACACTGCGCGTCCACTGCGTGGGTAGCGGTGCAGGTAGCTGACGAACGATAAAGTCCGCCAGCCAGAAGGCTACCAGCAGGAGCGTGATGCCCCACAGGACTTGCCGATTAGGATCTATACGACTCGCCAAACGCATTGTACAGCTTGCCTTGCTTGCGCCACAACAGTATGAGTAGCAGACCGCCTAGCATGCCCCCCAGATGGGCAAAGTGTGCCACGTCGCTCTGTAGGTTTGCCACGCCGAGAAGGAGCTCGATCACTCCGTAGCCGATGACAAAATACTTGGCTCTGATCGGTATGGGGATAAAGAAGAGATAGATCGCCGCATTGGGAAAGAGCCAGCCGAAGGCGAGGAGGAGCCCAAAGACAGCTCCCGAAGCACCTATCGTCAGGAGCTGATTGATAAAGAACCTCGTAGCCATGCGGGTGCCATCGGGGAAGGCGATCACCTCATACCCCGCCACCTCTCGGACGGTCGTCAAGCCCCAGACCAGCTCCTGCGAGAGTGCTGCGGTCAGTCCGCAGACGAGGTAGAAGAGTAGGAAGCGCTGAGCCCCCCAAGTGCGCTCGATGGTCGTGCCAAACATAAAGAGCGCAAACATATTGAAGAAGAGGTGCGTGAAGCTCCCGTGAAGGAACATGTAGGTCAGTGGCTGCCAGATATGAAAGTCCTGAGCCGTCACGTAGTGCAGCCCGAGGAGTCCCGTCAGATCGATCCCCACTCGGGGCAGTACCTGCTGAGTAATGTAACAGATTGCGTTGATGATAAGCAGGTTGAGTGTTACGGGCGGAATCTGTATCCGAGGTGATGTATCGAATGAGTGCATAGGCGTTGTGTTCTGATCGTTGCGTTGTATAGCGTGTTAGTACCAGCCACTGCCACCATAGGTAGGCAGGCTGTGCTGCTCCCACTTGAGGTCACGGAGTAAGGAGGCGTTGACACCGATCACGACGTTGTACGACTTGTAGGCTCCGAGCGGGATGACACTCGCCGTGAGAGACCAGCAGTGCAGGTCTCGCGTGATATTGATCGTCATACCTGTCAGTTTCTTTAGGTCGAAGTTGTAGTTGGCGTCAAAGGAGAAGTTCCAGTTTGGCGTAGGCTGTAGCTGTCCGCGGAAGGAGAGGTTTTGCGTAAACTTATACTCAAACTCCCGTCGGTGTATATTGAACTTCTGTCTGTCTTGGACCACATTGACACTATAGTTAAAAGAGAAGCTCCACGGCACGTCAAACTTCAAGTAGCCGTCGTCGTCCCAATTGTCCGTTTGGCCGTAACTACTGCGCGGGCCACCACCTGGAGGACCGTCCAGCCCCATCGGGTCGGCTCCTGATCTACCGCCCATCGCCATCGGGTCGTCCGCAGGCGACTTGGCAGTCTCATCGTCAGTAGCAGACGACTTCTTTTTCTTATTAAAAAGCTTACCGAACCAGTTACCGATCTTCTCAAAGGTCTGCGGGGTAAAGGTATAGTTGAAGCTCGTCCCCGTGCCTAGGAAAGCTCCGATACCATGCCCATTGAGCAGGCGCAACTTGTCCACACGGTAGGGCCTCACGTTGCCCTGTGGGTCGGTGTAGTAGTCCCATTCGTAAGGATCAAAAGAGGCGGAGAGACGCAGCACGAAGGTCTTCGTGAGCCTGAGCGCAATGTTGGTGCTGAGGTTGCTCCAGCGGAAGGAGTCCGCAGCCATATTGTAGGAGAAGCGAAGACCAAACTGATCGATGAGCGATATCTTCTTAAACTGCTCCTCGACGTCTGTCGAGTCACTCGGCAAGCGCCACTTCATCTCCACATTGTTGTCAAAGGAGAAGTTGATCGCCCCCATCTTGCCCCGTCCTGGGTGCCCGAAGATTCCTCGCTCGTAAGGCGTATAGATAAAGTTGTGTGCCTGCCCCAGCGTATCGACATAGTCTATCTCGCGATAGTAGCCCCAGAAGGGATCGCCAAAGTCTGGAGCATACGATAGTGATATAGAGGGCGTCAGACGATGACGGATCATCTGCACACGATCGCCAAAGAGCTTCTGCCACGGCTTGTAAAAGCCGTAGAGCGTCGTACTCATCGAGAGCGACGCACTGAAGTTGTTCAAGTGATAGAAGCCGTAAGTAGTGTCTGCATCGACGATGCGCTGCTGCGCCTCGTCCCACTGCTTCTCCACGCGCGAGGTGTACCAGTAGGCCGTATAGCTGATCGAAGGAGAGATCTTGATATAGTTAAAGAGGTCGAAGGAGGCGGAGATAGGTATCGAGTGCTGCATACCATTGCGCCAATCTTTGACCAGATTGCTCTTGAGGATCAGATTCTCCTTGGTGGTGATGCTGTTACGCAGCGAGCCGTTGTAGCTGAGGGAGATCTTCTCGTACCAACGCTCCTTGCCGACGCGGTTCTTTCGCTTGAAGGGGTAGATCGTCGAGAGCGAGAGCGAGAGGTTCGGCAGGGTCACACTGATGGTCGAGTCTCGCGAGCGCTGATCAATGTTGAAGGCGCCCGTCAGCGAGAGTGGTATGCCCGCAAAGCTCCGGCGGTAGCTAATGCTAGAACCCTTAGTATTCTCAGCGCGTCGCTGATGGTTGTAGACCGCTTGGGTAGCGTTGTGGTTGTAGCTACTGGTCGAGAAGTTGACCGATGCTGAGAAGTTGCGTAGCGGATCCGCTTTGGGGTCTTGCGAGTGAGTCCATCTGAGCGATATATCCTGTGAGCGGCTGTAGGTCGAGGGGATGTCTTTGTCTCCCTGCACCGTCGATATGTAGCTCGCCTGAACGCTACCGTTGTACTTATAGCGCTTGCGATAGTTTGATGCCGCATTGACCGCCCAGGAGCCGTTCGTATAGACATCGCCCGTGAGCGTCAGGTCCCAGTAGTCGTTTAAATTGAGATAAAGACCACCATGCGTTAGGTACAGTCCTCGTGTCTGGTCGATACCGTAGCTCGGCATGATGATACCGGAGGTCTGCTTCTCATTGAAGGGGAAGAAGGCAAACGGCAACCCGATGAAGTAGAGCGGCACGTCCGCCATGACTAGGTAGACAGGCCCCGTGACGATCTTGTCCTCAGGCTTAGCCTTGGCACGAGTCAGATTGATGTAAAAGTGCGGATGGTCGTGCTGGTCGCAAGTGGTGTAGCGACCATCCTTGAGGTACATCGTATTGTCCTTGAGACGCTTCGTCTGCGTAGCCGTCAGATAGCCCTCGCCCTGCTGGGTTGTCACGTCTGTGATGAAGCCTTGACCTGTCTTGAAGTTGTACTTCATCGTCGTACTCTCAAACTTCTGATCCCCATCGGCAAACTTTGGCTTAGCGGTCGGCTGACCTAAACTATCCAGAACATACTGCGCATAAACCTCAGAGCTGTCGGAGACGATCTTGAGATAGTTTGCCTCGATGCTCATCGTCTGGTACTTGACCTCGCTCGGCCCGAAGAAGTACATCATATTATCGCCCGTCATGACGAGCGAATCCTCTGCAGAGAAGGTCACAGGCGCCTCTAGCTTAAAGAGCTCGACCGAGTCGCTCTCTGCGACCGGTGTCTCAGCATCGCGAGCCAACGTGTTTGTAGCCGTAGGCGTCAGCGTCGTATCCGCCTTGATGGCAAGGCTGTCGACGGTCGTTGCCACGGAGTCTGTCTCTGGGGGTGTGGGTAGGGTATCCCGCAGGCGGGTTGTATCTGCCGATAGGTCTGCCACGACCGTGTCTAGCTGCTCCGTCGGCGATGGTGTAGCTACGGGCGGCTCAGTACGTCGCACCTGCGTGGCACACGACACGACCACCACGCCTACGCAGAGCAGGAGGAGCAGTCGCAAGAGCGAGCGAGGGACTATGACAGAGCTAGACATGTGCTATAATAACGCGAGCAGGCTTGTGATGATACATCAACCGCTGGCAAAGGTACTAAATAGTGACGTGCAACGGCATACCGCTCAC
>CAMCJO010000067.1 GCA_945875135.1 uncultured Porphyromonas sp. | reverse complement strand
GGAAGGAAACGAAAGTAGGTCAGAAAACTTTCGTTTCCCGACCTACTCGATTATCGCTGAAGCTTTGCACTCCTCGTTAGGAGAGTGCCGACCTTTGTGACATCCTCTCTAGGGAAAGTAATCTCTACCCTAGAGAGGTGTGTCACGATAGTGCTAAAGGGGCTATTTGCACACCTTGAGTACTTGTTTCGTCTGTGTCGTGCTGCCCTCTAGGATGATTAGATAGCTTCCTGACGGCATCGCGGTGTGGTCTATCGCCACGGTCGTATCAGCGATAGGATACTCAACCAGTGTGCGGAGTGTCAGATCTACTACCCGAACGGTCTGATAGCTAGAGGGTATATCCGATAGTCTCCAGGAGCTCCCGTCCACGGCTAGCTCTATGTGCTCCGTCGGGATGGCATCAATGGCTGTGTCCTCTGCAATCTTGAAGCCTCGCCAGATAGGAGACTGCTCATAGTCAGCCTTGCTGCCCTTGGGGACGATCAGCTCGCACTGACTCCGGTCTACCCCCTCAAAGGGATCGTTCTCGTAGGTGGACTGTGGCGGAGTGGTCGTCAGCATCGTCAGTCGCTTGAGACTCTTACAGCCACCGAAGGGTGTGTTGCCCAGTATGGTAAGGTGTTCGGGGAAGGTGATCTCAGCCAGCTTTGGTGCGAACCAAAAGGCAAAGTCTTCGATCGTTTGAGTCTTGTCATGCAGTCTCAGTGCAGTTTCGGTGCGACCTGCAGGGTAAGCGTAGAGGGTAATGAAGTCCTTGCTATATAGGACACCATCCTGTGTGGCAAAGGCCGTATTGTCGTCGCTTACGACAAACGCCTTGAGCTTTAAGCAGCCGAGGAAGGGGTTTTGACCCCATAGTGGTGCCGCAGCACCGATGGTCACACGCTCTAGGTTCATCGACTCAGCAAACGCTGCATAGTCTAGCTGCTCGAGTGAGCTGGGTAGCTCGAGCTGCTGGAGTGCATGGCAGTGCCAGAAGGCCTTCTCGCCAATGTGTGTCAGCGCTGAGCCAAACTTGATGGAGGCTATAGACTCGCACTCTTGGAAGGCTCCCATCGCTATTTCTTGTAGCGAGTTGGGTAGCTCCAGCTGCTTGAGGCTTCGGCAGTTTTTGAAAGCATCTAGACCGATTGTCTTCAACCCCTCAGAGAAGTGTACCGTGTGCAGGAGGTTGTTGTCCTGAAAAGCGGTCTCTTCGATACGCTCCACATCGGCTGGTATCGTCACCTCTAGGAGGGCACGGCAGCCATCGAAGCAGGAGGCGGGGATCGTCTTGATCCCGTTAGGTATCGTGACGCTCTGCAGAGCCTCGGCACCTAGGAATGCCTCTGGCTCGAAGGCGTCCATCCGACTAGGTAGCTGAACCTTTGTGAGGCTTGTAGCATTGTCAAAGAGTCGCTTGTTGAGCACCTTGACCCCCTCAGGAATGGTCACCTCCTTGAGGTTAGCACAGTAGGTAAAAGCGTATCCCCCGAGGTACTCTAGATCACGTGGCAAGGTGATCTGCTCAAGAGCGTTGCACACCCCAAAGGCGGTACTATTGATGCGTGTTACCTCATCGGGGATAGAGAGCTTCTGTAGCTTGATGCACTTCCAGAAGGCTCCGATACCTATCTCTCGTATATTCTTAGGTAGTACAAGCTCCTCAATAGAGCAGCAGTTGTAGAAGAGCTTGTCCGGTAGGAGCGTCTCCTGTCCCTCGGGTACGACATACTCTCTCATCATGCCTTGATCATCGACCTTGATGTAGTAGACGCCCCCAGGTACGATGCGAGCCTCCGAGAGGTCTAGCTTACGGATACGTGCGTGGGGAACCTCTGCGGCATACTCATCAGAGCCGCAGAACTGGCGGATGACCCTTAGGTCACTACCGTTTAGCTCACCCTTGATCTTGATAGAGGTAGCCGACTCCCACATCTCTACGGGACCATCCTCTTGGAGTCGTCCAGCGACGTTGGTATAGACTACGTCAAAGGCGTTGTCACCCTCTTCGGAGCAACCAGATCCGTCGCCCTCGACAGAGACCATCCACCCCTTTTGTACAGCTATTTGGGTCTTGCTCTTAGGAGCTGCAGGAGTGCCGTTAAAGAGCATACACCCGCCAAGGTCGTTCTTTGCGTCTTCGTCACGACGCTCTCTCAGCGATCTGTATAGCGCATTGAGTGCGCAAGCATCGAGTGCCGTGCCATCGATCTTGACAAAGTAGATGTTGTAAGCATTAGGTAGCGTGAGAGCCGTGATAGGGTTGCCACTCACGGTGAGGCTCTTGAGCGCATAGAGCTGTGTGACTGTCGAGAGATCTTTGATTTGATTCTTAGGGCAGGAGAGCTCCTCTAGCCCATAAGCACTAGAGAGGTCTAGCGTAGTCAGCTCGTTGTCGCCACAGGTAAGAGACTTGAGTTTATAAAGCTGATTGAGACCAGGTATCTCCTTGAGTGTACACTGGCTCACATCGAGCGTCTGAATGCTTGGCGAGAGCTGGAGGGTCTCTAGCGTAGGATTGACCGAGCAGTCTAGAGAGGTGAGTGCATAGCAGCCGCTCAGATCGATCTTCTTGAGCTTGTTGGAGTAGCAGGCTACATCTTTGAGTCGCTTCATATTGGAGCAGTTGAGCTCGGTCAGGCTGTTGTTATTGCAAGCCAGCACCTCAAGATTAGGACAGCCAGAGAGGTCTAGCTGTGTGAAGGCACACCCTTGACAGTCGAGGAACTTGAGCTTGTCCAGTCCCGTGAGGTTGAGTCCTGAGAGCGACTCGCTATAGCTCACCATCAGGGTCTCTAGGAGTGGCGAGCCTGATAGGTCTAGCTTCGAGAGTCCGATATAAGGTAAGAGAACCGTCTGTAGCTTGCTCGGTGATGGTAGTGTGAGCTGGGTGATGACTCCCATGAAGCTCTTGCCAGCGACTAGATAGGTGAGCTCGAGGTTTTGAGATAGATCTAGCTCTGTCAGACCCAGTCCCGATAGGTCGAGGTACTCCAAGCGTGGCATACCCTTGAGGTTGACCGAAGAGATAAAGGGACTGGTACTCAGGACCAGCTTCTTCAGCTGCGGAGCTTGCTGCGGCAGTGCCAGGGTGCGGAGCTTATTATTGTTGGTGCAGACGACGCTGTCTAGCTGCGCGCAGTGTGACAAGTCGAGCGATGCTACTGGAGAGTCTTGTAGCAAGAGGTAGCGCAGCTCCGTGCTTTTCGTCAGGTTTAGCTCCGTGTGAAAGTTCTTGCGAGAGATGAGATCAGTCAGCTGGGGCATTTGCGACACATCAAGCTTGAGGAGGTTATTGCCCGAGCACTCTAAGACAGCCACATCACCCTCTATGGTGAGCGAGCGGTCTATCAGTTGGGCTTTGATAGCCGTTGCTTTGTCTTTGTAGAGCTCTTTTGTCTCAGAGGTGCCATCGCCCCAGACGAACTTGACGGTTCCGTCTTGTCGCCCCATGAGTAGCAGCTTGTACTCAGATCCGACCTGGCCGGCGAAGGTCATCAAGATGCGCCCTCCCTGAGCGAACGCTGAACTAATTCCGGCCCCAGCACAAAGTAGCAAGGCGAGAAGCGCGATACAACGCGTAATGAGTTTATTCATGTGATAAGTATGTTTAGTAGTGGTTGTCTCTGCGTGTCCCAGCGCAAAAAAGAGCGGCAAGGGAAATTCCGACCGCAAATATAATAAAATATTTTTAAGTAGGCTCTTTTGTTTCTATATCTAGACATCCTTGTATCAAATGCGACGCGACTAGGATATCAGAGCCTGATCAAGGATACAACGCTCTGACCTATCTCCTGGCTAATGAGCCCTTCGCCCAGTTCCCTTCATATGAAACTGTAGTTTCCTACCTATGAAACTCTAGTTTCTTACCTATGAAACTGTAGTTTCACCCGTATGAAACTGTAGTTTCACCCGTATGAAACTGTAGTTTCAAGCTGATGAACTGATAGTTAGCTTATTTCTATAGGACGACCTGCTCGACACCCCTCAAAAAGCTTTTACCAGACAGCAATACTTACTAATGTGATCTCTCTCGGCGGCGATGCCGAGACCAAAGGGAAGATTGTGGTATATTTGCACTGTCGGTCGTGGCTATGGATATACTATAAGTAGCTATACCCACGTTATTAGAATGCTTATGAGACATAGACTCCTATATATATACAGACCTATTTGCCTGCTACTGGTCACGCTACTTGCCTCTCTGCTGGGGTTGGAGGCGCAGTTCGCAGCCACTGCTCCGCTCCGTGAGGGACACTGGGCGCGACTCTCTGTGACACGCACTGGCGTGCATAAGGTTACCTTTGCGGCACTGCGCGAGGCGGGCATAGACAACCCCGCGGAGGTACGTCTCTTCGGGCGGGGCGGTGCGATGCTCAGCGAGGTGCTAGAGGACAACACTTTGCAGCTTACGCCTGTCCCCATCTATGTGGCTGATGAAGCGGTCTACTTTTACGCTACGGGGACGACCGAGTGGATCCCTGAGCTGTCGCAGCAGACCTTCCGCCATCAGCAAAACATCTATAGTAATAAGGGGTACTACCTAGTGACCGATCGCGCGGATCTACCGGCGCATCGCATCGAGTCTCAGAGTGCGCAGCAGGCTACGGAGACGGCTGTGCGGACGAGCTTCTTGGCGCATGTGGTGCATGAGATGGATCGCCACTCGCTGCGTGCCTCGGGGCGTAAGCTCTTTGGCGAGCCGATCGGGGGGCACCCGCTCACGGTGTCGCTCTCGCTACCGACGCCACTGGTGCCAGCAGCCGAGGGGCAACTGGGCATGGCTTATGTGGGGCTACCAGACAAAGATCAGACGCTGGAGCTGACGGTGCAGCTAGGCGGTGAGACCTACAAAGATATCATCAAGAGGAGTGAAGATAGCTCATCCAGCACCTATCTAGCTGGGATCTATCACGCTAAGAGCTTCGCCTCCAAGCTCCCCTCTGAGGCTCAGAGCGTGGAGGCGCAGCTACAGATAGCACCTGCAGGGCGGGCGGCTTATCTAGACTATGTGACACTGGTGGCTCCGGTCGCTTTGCAGTATGGGGGCAAGGGGCAGTTGGCCTTTCGCAATTTCTCCGCTACGCCAGGAGCGACCGCAGAGCACCGCATCGGGATGACAGGCTCTGCTGGTGCGCTACAACTGTGGGGACGTACGGCCGAGGGGCAGGTAACGAGCTTGTCCGCAGCGGAGCAGGGTGGCGCCTTGACCTTTACGGGCGCAGTGACAGACGGGGCGGGGCGTCCTGTGGAGTATACGCTTTTTGCTCTGACAGATGCTTATCCTGTGGAGCAGGTGGTGACACTGCCTCACGGAGGGGTGCGTCTAGACACGGTGCCTGACTATCTGATGATCACGACAGAAGCTTTGCGCCCCGCAGCAGAGCGCTTGGCCATTTACCACAGAGCGCACTCGGGGCTACGGGTGCAGGTGGTGACGCAGCAGGAGCTTTTTGACGAATATAATGGCGGCACGCCCGATGCGACGGCTTATCGCTTGATGCTGTGGGACTATAAGCAGCGCTATGAGGCGGAGCATGGTGCGGGTAGCTACCACCCGCTGCTGCTCCTAATGGGCGATGGTGCATACGACAATCGAAAGGTGTCGCAAGACTGGAGAGCAAGAGACTTGCAGCAGACGGAGTTTCTGCTGACTTATCAAGGAGAGAACTCGACCAATGTCTACAGCTACTCGACAGATGACTACTTTGGTCTCCTCTCAGAGGGGCAGCGTGGTGTAGGTATCGGGGCTCAGACGCTCTCGGTGGGTATCGGTCGTCTGACGGTACGGACGCTGGCTGAGGCTGAGGCAGTGGTGGATAAAATAATCCGCTACGATAGCGAGCAGGTACCAGGGGTGTGGCGTACGCGTGCTTGCTATGTAGCGGACAATATGGATGGTTACTCGCACCTAACCCAAGCGGATCGCATTGCCCAGCTTATGGAGCGGCTGCAGCCAGAGCTGATCGTCTCTAAAGTCTATATGGATGCCTACGCACACAAGAATGTGGGCGGGCGTACCTCGGTGCCGGATGCACGTCGCAAACTGATGGATGAGCTACAGAAGGGACTGCTCCTCCTAGACTATACGGGACACGGGGGCCCCGCAGCGTGGAGCGATGAGCAGATCTTGACACAGACCGATATCATGCGCTTTGACTATCCCCACCTGCCAGTCTGGATCACGGCGACTTGTGACTTTACCAATTACGACCATCCGCAGACGTCGGCTGGGGAGTCGGCCATGCTCAATCCGACCAGTGGGGCTATCGCGCTCTACACGACTACGCGCGTGGTGATGGATGTAGCTAATGAGCAGATGAATAGGGCACTACATGAGAGTCTCTTTACGCCTCAAGCGGATGGTTTCCTCCGTCCTATGGGCATCGTGATGCGTGATGCAAAAAACGATCTGATAAGCTACGATACGACGAATAAGCTGAACTTCTTCCTGCTCGGTGATCCAGCTCTGCGCCTTCGTATGCCAGCCTATGAGACGGTCATCACGGAGTTGGCGGGTGTCTCGCTCGACAATCTCTCTTCGGGTGAGGCGGTGCCGCTCCACGCCATGGATAGTGTGCAGGTGCGGGGCTACGTGGCGAGCAGTCAGGGGGTTGTGCAGGGTGACTTCACGGGCCGGCTCTTTGTGACGGTCTTTGACGCTAAGGCTCAGGTCAAGACGCACATTGACAATGCGCCTGACAAGGATCCTGAGAAGATTACCTCTTTTGAGGACTACCCAGGGATGCTCTATGCGGGTATCGCTGAGGTAAAGGAGGGACACTTTGACTTTTCCTTTGTGGTGCCTAAAGACCTCCCATATAGCGGGGGCAATGGTAAGATCAATCTCTATGCTTATAGTGATGCGAAGGGTAGCGAGCCATACGAAGCGATGGGCGTGAGCCATGCGATCTGCGTCAAGCCTGGAGTGGGTGAGCACAGTGTGGCCGATACGATACCGCCGGAGATACGAGAGCTATACCTAGGTCATCCAAACTTCTCGATAGAGAACCCAATCGGCTCGACACCGCTCTTCGTTGCCACGCTGGCTGATGCCTCGGGAATCAACCTCTCGGGAACGGGCGTAGGACACAACATGACGCTGGTTGTGGACGGTCGTGAGGACTTGACCTTTAACCTCAACAGCAGCTACACTGCCTCTGAGATGGAGGCGGGTGTGGGGCGGGTGCTTTACCTGCTGCCTGAGCTGCCCGATGGCGACCATACAGCGACTTTTACGGTATGGGATGTGTGCAACAATGTGACGGTGCGTAGCTTCGCCTTCCGTGTGCGTGCTGGTCAAGCACCGACGGTGGTCGAGAGTCATGCTCGTCCTGGGGTCTTGACGGCTGATGATCCGCTGATCGTGGAGGTGTACAACAATGCGCCAGGCGTGGAGGTCGATGTGACTATCGAGCTGTACGACTATCGTGGCGCGCTCGTTGCGCTCTCGCCGCAGATGGTGGCTCGCTCTGGCTACGATACGCCTGCTCTGATACGATGGGAGCCTAAGCTACAGTCGGGTGGTGCCTTGCTGCCAGGGCTTTACATCTACCGCTTGCGGATGACGCAAGGTGACTCGGTGCCTGCCTATACTTCGGGCAAGATCGTGGTGCGCTAAGCCTCTCTGACTAAGCAATCTGTTTCGTTATGCAGGCTGATCTCTTAGCACTGGTCACTAGTTCGACGCCTTTCGTAGCGGTGGTGGCGATGGCACTCCTCGTAGCGATCAATCCTTGTCCACTGGCGACGGTGGTCTCCTCGCTGCTCTTCTTGACGGGACGGCAGATGAGTAGACGGCAAGGGTGGTGGATCGCTACGCTCTATGCACTGGGACGTGCGCTGCTCTACTTCTCGCTCGGGCTGCTCTCGGCTTGGCTCTTGCGTACGAGCATTCAGACGTTCCAGATACAGGAGCAGATCCTGTATGGCTTGGAGCATTGGCTGGGACCGCTGATCATCTTACTGGGGGTATTGCTCTGGCTGTTTGGCTGTCACGACCATCACGATCATCACGACCATGAGGGGCATCATCATGAGGCGGAGCCAACGCATCCAGCGGAAGATCCTGATCATGAGCAGAGGCAACCGCTAGAGCGGCAGGGAGCGTGGAGCTGGCGAGCCCTCTGGCTGGGCTTTAGCTCGGCTCTCTTCTTCTGCCCCGCTACGGGACTGATCTACTTCGGCATGCTGGTGCCTATGACTGCTCAGACGGGGGGGGCTGTGGGGCTACTCTATTTGGGACTCTTTGCGCTCCTGACAGCTAGTGTCGCTTATCCCGTCTATGGTCTGATACGGATGGGGATGAGTCGCTTAGCGCGTTTCGCTGGCGGTATGCAGCGGTGGCGCAAGTGGCTCAATGTGGGGGTCTCGCTTCTTTTCGTTGTGATGGGCGTTGTGATCACGCTCGTTCACCTGCTGCACGGTCACGAGTCGGCCACACTGGTCGGATCTTTGTAGAGCTTGATGAAGCAGTGCGTGGCGAGGACTACGTCGTGTCGAGACTTGAGCTGGTAAAGGATCTCTAGTCCCTCGCGTCCCCATAGGAGCTTGCTGTAAAGCGTCTCTAGGCTGATGCGTGTCTGTAGAGGATCGGCTTGGTAGTGCGAGATGAGGTAGTTGATGCCTTGGCGCATGGTGCAGAAGCGTCGCTTGCTCCAGAGGCTCTCACTGGGCAACTGGTAGTGCTGCAGGTCGTGTGCTAGGACAGCTAGGTGGAAGGCGAGGCTATGCCCCACGATCATCTGCGTAGTCTCTAGGTCTCTGAGGAATAGCTCTAGCACCGCTTGAGGTGGCTCACCATGCCCCGCAACAAACTCGGTCGTCAGCTGGTGGTAGTCGGTCGCTTCGCTCGTAATCGGCACGCCACTGAGTAGTAGGTGATCTTCGCTACGCACGACGCGTAGCTCGTCGTCTAGGAGAAGCCACGAGAGACTCGCTAGGAGCGGTGTGTCGATGGCGGAGAGCTGTGTCTCATCGAGCGTGTCGTGCAGATAGCATA
>CAMCJO010000066.1 GCA_945875135.1 uncultured Porphyromonas sp. | reverse complement strand
ACGATAGGTAGTGTCGGCAACTCTGACCACGCACTCGAGAGATCAGGCAAGGCTGGCCGCTCACGCTGGCTAGGTCGCAGACCACGAGTACGCGGTGTGGCTATGAACCCTGTCGATCACCCAATGGGTGGTGGTGAGGGTCGTGCTTCCGGAGGACACCCACGCTCACGTACGGGTTTATACTCTAAGGGTCTTAAGACGAGAGCTCCTAAGAAGCACTCCTCTAAGTACATCATCGAGAGAGCCAAGCGTAAGAAGTAATCATTGTATCATTTAAGCAAGAACTAAACACATGAGTCGTTCACTTAAGAAAGGGCCATTTATCAGCGTCAAGCTCGAAAAGAAAGTTTTGGCTATGAATGAAAGTGGCAAGAAATCAGTCATCAAGACTTGGTCTCGCGCCTCAATGATTTCTCCAGACTTCGTGGGACATACGATCGCCGTACACAATGGCAAGAGTTTTATACCTGTATTTATTACAGAGAATATGGTGGGGCACAAGCTCGGAGAGTTCGCTCCTACGCGTACCTTCCGTGGTCACTCTGGCAACCGCTAGTTAGCACCCTGTAATAAATCGAATCAAAGTAATTATCACACATGAGTGCCAATAATCAAGATACAATAGAGACGACTGCTCAGGAGACTGTGACACAGGCCACTGTAGCTAGACTACGCAACGTGCCCACATCTCCCCGCAAGATGCGTCTAGTCGTCGACAATATAAGAGGCATGGAGGTAGAGCGCGCAATGGCTACCCTGAGATTTAGCTCTCGCCGTGTAGCTGCTCAGCGTGTTGAGCAACTCATACGTAGCGCTGTCTCTAACTGGGAGCAGCTCAACGGCCGTAAGGCTGATGAGGGTGAGCTCTACGTCTCCAAGGTTTATGTAGACGAGGGCGTCACGCTCAAGCGTCTACGCCCAGCCCCACAAGGCCGTGGCTACAGAATCCGTAAGCGTTCGAATCACATCACCGTGTGGGTCGACCAAATAGTTAATAACGTAGCTAAGTAACTGACATGGGACAGAAGATTAATCCAATAGCAAACAGACTCGGCTACATACGTGGTTGGGACTCTAACTGGTATGGTGGTCGCAACTATGGCGATACCCTAGTAGAGGATGACCGTATCAGAAAGTACCTGAACACAAGACTATCTGGTGCTCTCGTAAGCCGGATCATCATAGAGCGCGCCCTCAAGGTCATAACCATAACAATATGCACCGCTCGCCCCGGCATGATCGTCGGTAAGGGTGGTCAAAACGTGGAGAACCTCAAGGCTGAGCTTAAAAAGGTCACTAAGGCTGACAACATACAGATCAACATCTACGAGGTGCGCAAACCAGAGGTCGATGCCGTCATCGTAGCCAACGATATAGCACGCAAGCTAGAGGGACGTATGTCATACCGACGTACCGTCAAGATGGCTATCGCAAACGCTATGCGCGCTGGTGCTGAGGGTATCAAGATACAGCTCTCTGGTCGTCTCAACAATGCAGAGATGGCTCGTGCAGAGCTCTACAAGGAGGGACGCACTCCGCTACATACACTACGTGCTGACATCGACTACGCTCAGACTGGAGCTCTCACCAAGGTGGGTATGATAGGTGTCAAGGTCTGGATCATGAACGGCGAGGTATATGAGCGCCGCGATCTAGCTCCTGATCTCTCACAGCCACGCCGTCAGGCAGGGCGCCGAGGTGGTGACTCTCGTGGCGAGCGTCGTGGATTCCGTCGTGGAGGACGCAATAGATCTAATCGCTAATCAAAGACCACAGCTATGTTACAACCTAAGAAGACTAAATTTAGAAGGCAACAAAAGGGCCGCATGAAGGGCAATGCACAGCGTGGCAACCAGCTCGCATTTGGTTCTTTTGGTATCAAGAGCCTAGAGAGTAAGTGGATCACAGGCCGTCAGATAGAGGCCGCTCGTATCGCAGTAACGCGCTACATGCAGCGTCAAGGACAGGTCTGGTGCCGCATCTTCCCCGACAAGCCAATCACAGCAAAGCCTGCTGAGGTGCGAATGGGTAAAGGTAAAGGTAATCCCGAGGGATTCGTCGCTCCAGTGATTCCTGGTCGTATGCTCTTTGAAGTAGAGGGCGTACCTTACGAAGTCGCAAAGGAGGCTCTACGTCTGGCTGCTCAGAAGCTACCAGTCACGACAAAGTTCGTCGTACGTCGAGACTTCGACGCTGCTAATCCTAATGTTTAATCCGCTAGACCTTATACAGCTATGCAGATAAGCGAAATCAAAGAGCTCACAACGGAGGAGATCCGTGAGCGCATAGAGGCTGAGCAGGCTTCCTACCAGCAGAAGAGGATAGACCACTATGTCTCTCCAGCTGAGAACCCTGCAGCTTTTAGAGAGCAGCGTCGCACGATCGCTCGTCTCAAGACTGTCCTCGCTGAGCGAGAGACAAATAACTAACCCTGCAGAATAGACTGATATTCACATGGAAAGAAAACACAGAAAAGAGCGCATCGGGATCGTCACCAGCAACAAGATGGAGAAGACCATTACCGTAGCCTCACGCTTCAAAGAGAAGCACCCTATATATGGTAAGTTCGTCAGCAAGACTAAGAAGTACTATGCACATGACGAGAAGAATGAAACGAACATCGGTGATCGTGTCCGCATCATGGAGACACGCCCTCTGAGTCGCACCAAGCGCTGGAGACTCACCGAGATTATAGAAAGAGCGAAGTAAACTATGATACAGCAAGAATCAAGACTCAATGTAGCAGACAATAGTGGTGCTCGCGAGGTACTCTGTATCCGTGTACTCGGTGGCACCCGCCGTCGCTATGCTTCGGTCGGAGATGTCATCGTGGTGACTGTCAAGAGTGTCATCCCCTCTAGCGATATGAAGAAGGGAACTGTCGCTAAGGCTCTCATCGTAAGAACCAAAAAGGAGATACGTCGTACAGACGGCTCCTACATCCGTTTTGATGACAACGCCTGCGTACTACTCACCCCCAGTGGAGAGCTACGTGGTACACGTATCTTCGGACCAGTAGCTCGTGAGCTACGTGCCGTCAATATGAAGGTCGTGTCTCTAGCTCCTGAGGTCCTTTAACTTATAGAGAGAATAGAGATGAGCAAGTTTCATATCAAGAAAGGCGACATCGTCATGGTAAACGCTGGTGAAGACAAGGGCAAGACAGGACGTGTCCTCAAGGTACTTGTCAAGAAGCAGCGTGCGATCGTCGAGGGGCTTAACATGGTATCTAAGCATACCAAGCCCAATGCACAGAACCCCCAGGGAGCTATTCTCAGCATGGAGGCTCCAATACATATATCTAACCTGAATGTGCTAGATCCTCAGTCTGGCAAAGGAACGCGTATAGGACGTCGCCGTGATAACAACGGTAAGCTAGTACGCTTCGCTAAGAAGTCAGGAGAAGTAATTAAGTAACTATGGCACTGACAGTAAATCTTAAGAAGCTATACAACGAGCAGATCGCTCCCGATCTGATGAAGCACTTTGCCTACAAGAGTAGCATGCAGGTGCCTCGCCTAGAGAAGATCGTCATCAATCAAGGCCTGGGCATGGCTACGGGTGACAAGAAGATCATCGACGTCGCAATCGATGAGCTCACACAGATCACCGGACAGAAGGCAGTAGCAACATACTCTCGCAAAGATATATCCAACTTCAAGCTGCGTAAGCAGATGCCTATCGGTGTCATGGTGACACTGCGTGGTGACCGTATGTACGAGTTCCTCGAGCGTCTCGTACGTGTCGCACTCCCACGTATCCGTGACTTCAAGGGTATCAACTCTAAGCTGGATGGTCGTGGTAACTATACGCTAGGCATCTCAGAGCAGATCATCTTCCCTGAGATCAACCTCGATAGTATCACGAAGATACTAGGAATGAACATCACTTTTGTAACCTCGGCTCCTACCGATGAGGAGGGCTTCGAGCTACTCAAGCGATTTGGACTTCCCTTCCGTACTACTAATAAGTAAGATACATATAGGTTTATGGCAAAAGAATCAATGAAGGCCCGTGAGGTCAAGCGCCAGAAGCTCGTTCAGAAGTATGCGAAGCGTCGTGCTGAGCTCAAAGCTGCTGGAGACTATGAGTCTCTGCAGAAGCTACAGACACTACCTCGCAACTCTTCGTCTGTGCGTCTGCACAACCGCTGCAAGATCACGGGACGTCCCAAGGGTTATATGAGACAATTTGGCATCAGCCGTATCCAGTTCCGCGAGATGGCTTCTGCTGGTCTTATCCCAGGGGTGAAGAAAGCCAGCTGGTAAAAAATCTCTCGTCGACACCCATCTACGAGGACAGAAACTCTCATAGAGAGATGCAAGTCATCTATAGAGAGTTATAGGGCTTAGATATACTACGCTGAGAGCGAGTTAGAGCATCGTACACCGCCTGTCTGGCAGGTGCGATATGCTCCTGACAGGCTCCGAAAGTTTTCATAGTATCTAGACTATTTGTATCTTTGCCTAGAATTGTCCTCTCATATATCTCCTCTAAACAGGGAAAATGTATGAGATGCTCGCACTCTTTGGAGTGAGAGCATGGGGCGATGACTGACAGCGAATCAATTAAATATTGTCTGGGGTAGCCTGTCTCTTACGGCTCTCGACCTCGGTACTCGTGACTCTATAACTATATGATGATCACCTCCTTCATGCAAGGAGTGGAGGTCTTAAGATAGATGAGTAGACGATACCTCGGAGAGGAGCTATAAGTCAGTTAGGAACCCTCCAGATCAATTTAATCTTAATACACAATGACAGATCCAATAGCAGATTATCTCACCCGATTGCGCAATGCAATCAAAGCGGGTCACCGTGTGGTAGAAATCCCAGCTAGCAACATCAAGAAGGACATCACCAAGATCCTCTTTGACAAGGGCTACATCCTCAACTATATGTTTGAGGAGGAGGGATGCAAAGGAACCATCAAGGTCGCCCTCAAGTATGACCTCTCTAACAAGGTCAATGCAATCAAGTGCCTCAAGCGTGTCTCACGCCCAGGCTTACGTAAGTATGTAGGCTACAAAGATATGCCTCGCGTACTCAATGGACTAGGTATCGCCATCCTATCTACATCTCACGGCGTCATGACAGACAAAGAGGCTCGTGAGCTCAAGATCGGTGGTGAGGTACTATGTTATGTATATTAATCCTCCTTATAGCAAAGCAATATGTCTAGAATAGGTAAACTACCCATAGCTATACCACAGGGCGTGACCGTCTCTCAGGAGGATCACTACGTAACAGTAAAGGGCCCCAAGGGTGAGCTCAAGCAATATATAGATCCTCGTATCGAGGTCTCAGTCGAGGACGGCGAGATCACACTCACACGTCACTCAGATGAGCGTCAGGAGCGCTCACTGCACGGTCTCTACCGTCAGCTAATCCATAACATGGTGACGGGTGTACACGAAGAGTTCACCCAGACGCTCGAACTAATAGGCGTCGGTTACCGTGCTGCCAATCAGGGGCAGATCCTAGAGCTATCACTAGGCTTTACACACGCCATCTATCTGGTACTGCCAGACGAGATCAAGATCGAGACGCAGATGGTGCGTAATCAGACCCCTAAGATCATCCTAAAGTCTTGCGACAAGCAGCTACTAGGACAGGTCTGTGCTAAGATTCGTTCATTCCGCAAGCCAGAGCCTTACAAGGGTAAGGGTGTTCGCTTCCTCGGTGAGGAGGTACGCCGCAAGTCTGGTAAGACAGCTGGTAAGTAAGTCGTATCCACTATCTAAGTAAAGAGTCATATGAACAAGAAAGCACAAAGAAGAAAGCACATCAAGACACGTGTGCGTGGCAAGATAAGTGGTACATCTCAGAGACCACGTCTGTCTGTGTTCAGAAGCAATAAGCAGATCTACGCACAGGTCATCGACGATATAGAAGGACGCACCCTAGCGAGTGCCTCCTCACTCAAGATGGAGACCTCTGGTACTAAGAAGGAGGTAGCCGCTCAGGTAGGACAGGAGATAGCTCGTGTAGCTCTGGCTGCTGGCATTGATACAGTAGTTTTCGATCGTAATGGATATCTCTATCATGGTCGTGTCAAGGAGCTAGCAGATGCAGCTCGTACAGGAGGTCTTAAATTCTAAATCATAGAGCACATCATGGCAATAGCAACAAATAGAGTCACAGCTACCAATGATCTAGATCTTAAGGATCGCCTAGTAGCTATCAATCGAGTAACTAAGGTCACGAAAGGTGGTCGCACCTTTACCTTTGCTGCGATTGTTGTCGTCGGTAACGAGGACGGCGTCGTAGGGTATGGTATGGGTCGTGCCAGCGAAGTGCCTGCAGCCATCGCTAAGGGCGTAGAGGCTGCTAAGAAGAATCTTATACGCGTACCCATTCACAACGGCACCATACCTCATGAGCAGATCGGTCGCTTCGGTGGTGCTCGCATCTTGCTGCGCCCAGCTTCTGCCGGTTCGGGAGTCATCGCTGGAGGTGCTATGCGTGCGGTACTAGACAGTGTAGGTGTTACAGACGTCCTTGCAAAGAGTCAGGGGTCGACTAACCCTCACAACCTCGTCAAGGCCACCATCGCAGCACTTGCTGAGCTACGTAGCCCCTTGATGGTTGCTCAGAGCAGAGGTATCTCTGTAGAGCGCGTGTTTAAAGGATAATCACCTAGACAAGTAAAGAGTATTATGGCAAAAATCAGAATCGAGCAAGTCCGTAGTCGCATACGGTGCAACAAGTCTCAGAAGCGCACCCTCGACGGTCTAGGTCTTCGCAAGATGCACCAGATTGTAGAGCATGAGGATACCCCTCAGATCAGGGGTATGGTGGCCAAAGTACACCACTTGGTTCAGGTCGTAGAGTAATAAAATATAGACAGATAATAGCAATGGACTTATCTACACTTAAGCCAGCCGAGGGCTCTGTCAAGTCTCGTCGTCGTATTGGTCGTGGTCAGGGCTCTGGCCGTGGTGGTACGTCTACACGTGGACACAAGGGAGCCAAGTCTCGCTCTGGATACAAGCATAAGGTCGGATTTGAGGGTGGTCAGATGCCTATACAGCGTCGCCTACCTAAGTTTGGCTTCAACAACATCAATAGGGTAGACTATCGTCCTGTCAACCTCGCAGCTCTCGAGCACTTGGCACAGGATACTACATTCTTCCCTAATCAAGCAGAGACAGCCGTCATCACCAAGGATATACTAGTCGCTGCTGGTCTAGCCTCACGTAATGATTTAGTAAAGATCCTAGCACAGGGTGAGCTGACTCGATCCATACAGGTCGAGGCCGACGCTTGCTCAGCACGTGCCAAGGAGCTCATCGAGGCTCAGGGAGGATCGATACAATAAGATAAGCTGATATGCGGTTAGTAGATACAATTAAGAATATATGGAAGATTGAGGATCTGCGTAAGCGGATTCTCATCACCATCCTGTATGTGGTCATATACCGACTAGGTAGCTTCGTCGTATTGCCTGGAGTCAATCCCGATACATTGACCAGTCTAGCCAGCCAGACCAGTGAAGGTCTGATGGCACTGCTCAACATGTTTTCGGGAGGTGCCTTCTCCAATGCTTCGATATTTGCTCTAGGTATCATGCCTTACATCTCGGCAAGTATCGTGATGCAGCTGGCAGCGATCATCATCCCCTCCATGCAGAAGATGCAGCGAGAAGGTGAGAGCGGACGACGCAAGATCAATCAGTGGACACGCTACCTGACGGTACTGATCCTCTTGATTCAGGCTCCTGCCTATCTGTTGAATCTAGACATGCAGCTACGCGCTGCTGGAGCGTCGCTACCTTCGGGCTTCATGTATCGTGTATTTGCTACCGTCATACTAGCTGCGGGCAGTATGTTTGTCCTTTGGCTGGGTGAGCGCATTACAGACAAGGGTGTCGGCAATGGTATCTCATTCATCATCCTTATCGGTATTATCGCTCGTCTGCCTCATGCGCTGATAGCTGAGTTTAACTACCGTCTCATCAGCTCATCGGGAGGACTTGTGGCATTTCTTGCTGAGATCGTATTCCTACTGTTCGTCACTGCAGGAGCTATCCTACTCGTACAGGGTACACGCAAGGTGCCCGTGCAGTATGCCAAGCGTGTAGTGGGTAATAAGCAGTATGGAGGTGCACGTCAGTATATCCCTCTCAAGGTGAATGCAGCCAACGTGATGCCTATCATCTTCGCTCAGGCGATCATGTTTATACCTATCTCACTGGCTAGCTACTTCACAGGAAGCGATGGTACGCCCTCACGCTTTATCCAGGTATTGTCAGACAATACAAGCTTCTGGTACAACTTCATCTTTGCTACGTTGATCATCCTTTTCACCTATTTCTATACGGCGATTACGATCAACCCCACGCAGATGGCCGATGACCTCAAGCGCAACAATGGATTTATCCCAGGCGTCAAGCCAGGGCGTAGTACACGAGACTATCTCGATGGTATCATGGATCGTATCACACTGCCGGGAGCACTCTTCCTCGCACTAGTTGCTATTATGCCAGCCTTTGCTCAGATACTGGGTATTAGCTCGGCGTTTGCACAGTTCTTTGGAGGTACATCACTGCTCATCCTCGTAGGTGTCGTCCTAGATACCCTACAGCAAGTCGAGAGTCACCTCTTGATGCGTCACTACGATGGTCTACTCAAGAGTGGACGTATCAAGGGACGTACGGGCTCTGTGTCAGCATATTGATACTCCACAGGAAGTGTTGTTTCAATTGATTATATTCGAATAGATGATTTACCTAAAGACACCAGAGGAGATAGAGCTGATGCGTGTGGCCAACAGACTCGTTGGCGAGACCTTGGGAGAGGTGGCAAAGCACATTGCTCCTGGGGTTAGCACCAAGCAGCTAGACACGATCGCCTATACGTTTATATGTGATCATGGGGCTACTCCTGCGTTCTTAGGTTATGGCGGCTTCCCAGCTAGTATCTGTACTTCGATCAATGATCACGTGGTGCATGGCATCCCTTCAGATCGAGAGATACTGCGTGAGGGAGACATCATCTCCGTAGATTGTGGTACGCATATCAACGGCTTTACCGGAGATAG
>CAMCJO010000065.1 GCA_945875135.1 uncultured Porphyromonas sp. | reverse complement strand
GCCTCGACCTCGACAAACTCAAGGCTGACAACGCCGTCGTCTACGACGTCAAGTCATTCCTCCCGCCCCACGCCTACGACCAGCGACTGTAACACGACCATCTCTTCGCTACAATATGATGTTTTCAAGGAGAGAAAAACAACTATTGTTTCAAGGGTTACTCAGTGGCAAATAGACTTCATCACATCGAGTATTCTTACCGATATCTTTTCATTTATATAGCGACGAAAATCTATGATCAAAAAAGTACTGCAATACTTTCGTCATCAACTCATTCGCTACAACTTACCATTAGGTCTCAGAGTCCTGCACTACTACTACTTTCGTTCCTTTCTACACCTAAGAGATCCTAAAACAATAAGCGAGAAAATCCAGTGGATGAAGATTCATCTATATGGATACGACCAAGATCCCATCTATACGCAGTGTGCGGATAAGTATAGAGTGAGAGAATATGTTCGAGCTTGTGGCTGTGAGGATCTACTCAACGATCTAATAGCGGTTTATGACACTCCCGAAGAGATTGATTGGAATGAGCTGCCACAGCAATTCGCTCTTAAGTGGAACTTTGGCAATGGTTACAATATAATATGCCAAAATAAAGGACATCTAGACATTTCCAAAACACTAAAGCAACTAAGAGCGTGGGGCAAAGAAGAGCCTTGGCTCAAAACGGGAGAGGTGCAGTATAAACAAACAAAAAGAAAGCTCATTGTCGAGAAATTCATTGAAGCAGAACGAGGCATTTTGCCTGTAGACTACAAGATTTACTGTTTTCACGGAGAGCCGTATTTACTTTTCACTGCAGAGGAGAGAGGAATGGGGAAAGAAACCAAGTTCTACTATTTCTATCTAGACTGGAGTTTGAAATGCTGCATCCCCAACACTCTTGAGGAGCGAGAAAAAGCACTTCAGATTCCTCCACCACACCATCTTAAAGAGATGATAGCTTCTGCTCGCCAACTCTCTAGTCGCTTTCCATTTGTTAGAGTAGACTTCTACGATACCCCCGATCGACTATATTTTGGAGAGCTAACTTTTACTCCTGGGGGGGGCTTTGACATAGATGAGCCAGATGATTTGAGAATCGAGCTAGGCTCCAAGCTAGACTTAAGCAAAGTATAAAAGTGAGCAGTAGAAGTAACTATCTATGGGCAACAATAGATAAGGTGGGAGGGATTGCGCTTGCTTTCCTCTTCAACCTCGTAATGGCGCGGTGGTTTCTTTCTCCTCGTGAGTTTGGAATCATCGGGATGCTACAAATCTTCATTTCCTTAGCCTATACTACTGTAATCGCAGGGTTTGGTCAGGCTCTTATTCAGACCAAGAACCTCAAACGGGCTGACATTAATACCATCTTTACGACCAATCTTTTGTTGGCTGTGATTGTCTATGCCATACTTTACATTGCAGCTCCTGCCATTGCAGTATTTTATGGTGAGCCTATTCTGAAAGATGTTCTTAGAGCACTAGGACTCCAATTAATCATCTGCTCCTTTTTTATCGTTCAATACAATATCGCCTTACGAGAGTCTCAATTACGCAGACTTTGCCTTATTACTCTTATTTCAAGTACTCTAGGATATACTGTTGGTGTCATTCTAGCAAAGGATGGAGCAGGAGTTTGGAGCTTAGTTGTAGCTACTTTAGCTCTTTATCTCTTCCAAACAATAGGCTTGTGGTTAACAACAAAGGCTTATCCAGCCTTAGGAATTAACAAGGCGTCTTTTAAGAAACTTGTTCCTTACAGTGGATTTATCTACTTAGCAACGATTATCGACCAAGCCTATATACATGGACTATCAATGATCTTAGGGAAACAATTCAGCGCAACAACTTTAGGCTACTATACCCAAGCAAATAAACTACAAATGGTCCCATCTCAAGCAATTCAAGAAGTGGGTTACCAAGTTTTATTCCCAGACTTCTCTCGCTATCAATCTTCGCTAGACATACTCAAAGAGCGATATAGGAAGAACTTCCGTCTGTTAACCATCTTAAGTGTTCTAGGCTTTAGCATCCTCTTTTTGACCGCCGAGCCTCTAGTACTCCTACTTTTTACAGACAAGTGGTTGCCTTCGGTACCAATGCTGAAAATATTGACTCCTGTAGGACTTTTTCTTGTTCTCTCCTTTATTCCTACTTTGCTTATTCGCTCTGTAGGCAAGGCTAAGAGCTACTTCATCTTGGTAACTATCGAACGTGTCATCGGTATTGTCACTTTAATTATACTCAGTGGCATAGGAATGTATGAGACACTATGGGGGTTGGTCGGACTCAATGTTGCCTACTTCCTTTTCAATATCTATTATGTCAGTAGGCTAGCTCCTATTACAATAAAGGAACAACTAAGTGATGTATTTCCTATTCTCCTCCTCCAAGGATCTGTAATCATAGCTACAAACTATCTACTGAACTTTATAGCGTTTTCAAATCTTATAGTGGAAATTCTAATAGGTATAGTAATACCAAGTTGTAGTGTTCTTTTATTTTGCAACCTGCTAGGATTGACAAGTACATCAGAGCTTAGAGCCTTATTAAGACGTAGAAAATGACACATTTTCAAATCGATACAGTATCAGATAGAGGGTTGCCTTCAGCTCCTCATAAACTAGGACCTCAAGGATCTATAATAAGAGACCATATCTCAAATAGTATCTTATACCTAATTCTTAGTGCAAATGTCCTTCAGTACTCGTTTTGGGGTATGCAAAACCCTGCCTATGGGATACTAAGGGACATCATTATTGGCTTGGTAGTTATATTATTCCTAGTCACTGTACGTCCTCTGGAAACACAACAAGCTCTAATTAAAGTAAAGCTGTTGAGGTTATGGTTGTACTGTGTTTTGCTTTTTGGAATTGGGACATTAACTGCATACGCCTTTGGCGCTACGCTCTCTTTTGGGACTCTAAGAGATGTAGCCATAACTCTCGGCATCCTGCTTATTGGCTACCATAAGCAAATAGACTCCAGGTTTTTTGCGAGATTTACGATGCTCTACATTGTGTTAGGAGCAGTCTCAGCTTATTCGTATGTAGCCGTGTTTGGATTTGAAATACACGATCAGTATATAGTTGATTACAAAAATCAGATTGCCCCACTTTTTGCCATTCTTGCATTACTCGCCGTATCACATTCCATTTATATCAAAAGGGGAAAGTTATTAATGATCCTTAGTGCCCTATTGCTGATTACTATTATTGGAATTCTGAGAGCACGTACAGCATTAGTCGCACTTCTTTTTTGTATTATGCTGTATCTCTTTAGCTCTCGAAAAATTTCAATCTGGATTAAGGTTTTAGTTACTTGTGTCGTAGTGGCATTTATCGCTTCAAACATAGAACTGATTTCTGAGATTTTCATAGCTGGAAAACAGGGAACAGACCTCAACACTATCTCATCAGGTAGAGTGTCGCGTATTTCTGACGGGTTAGACTTCCTTTCAAGGGGTAATAATCTTTTGGTTGGCTCTTTGTGGGGAGAGCAATATGATGGAGGTATAGTACACATATTCTTGATGAACCTATGGATTGAATACGGAGGAATACTATCACTCCCCATCATTTTACTCTATGTTGTCTTTCTAGGTAAGGTCGTAGCACGATGCTTGAAAAGAAAGGAGCGTGTTGAGAATAGATATGACGTAATGCCCTTTTTGATGCTATTTCTCCTCATCGTTAGCTTCAATGAGTATTCTTACCCATTTTCCCCTATTAGCTCTCTATTTTTAGCCTACTTATTATTTGGAGTTTACTTGAGACAACTGCAATCTTTAGTTTAAGATAGACGCCTATGGCACTTCATATATTACATCTAGCTAACGACTTTCCTCATACACGTGTTTACTCAGAACTGGTAAAGGCTGTTGACAAATATGGTGTACAGCAGACTGTTTTTACCACAATCCGAAAAGAAGAGGAGAGAGGTCGAAATAATGTAGAGTTTGCTACGACAAATTCTATGATTTATTACTCTGATAATTGGTGCCCGTGGCATCGGGCTGTTTTCAGACTAAAAGTGAAGAGCAATTATCAACACCTACTTGGATTAGTAGATCCCAGAAGCCTCACACACGTTCATGCTCATACACTTTTTAGTGATGGGGTGTTAGCTCTAAAGCTCAAGAGAGATTATGGAATTCCTTATACTGTCACCATTAGAAACACCGACATCAATGTATTTATGCGATTTATGGTGCATACTTGGGGAGTCGGCAAAAGCGTTATTCAGAATGCTGACAAAGTCATCTGTATCTCTCCTGCTCACATCAAAAGAGTGCAGCAGTGGAGAGTTTGCCCTTCTGATTTTAGCGATAAAGTTATCAACATCCCTAATGGAATTAATAGCTACTGGCTTGAAAATATTTCATGCGACTTAAAGACTCATCAACAAGATCAGCCTTGGCACCTATTGTATGTAGGAAACTTCACATCAAACAAGAATATACCTCGACTTATGGGGGCTGTGCTTAAACTAAAAGAAAATGGATATAACCTACAGCTTCATCTGATAGGTGGAAATGGAAATGATACGAAGCAAATCGAGGCTGTTGCAATGGGGCATCCCGAAGTATTTCATCTGCATGGAGTCATTCAAGATAAGGATAAGATACGCGCCATAATGCAACAATGCCATATTTTCACTATGCCTTCTCTAACAGAGACCTTTGGTCTTGTATATGTCGAAGCGTTATCTCAAGGATTGCCCATTCTTTATACAAAAGGAGAGGGGGTTGATGGTTTCTTTTCCCCTAAATATGGGGTTTCATGTATCCCAGATAGAATAGACAATATATCGAATGCTATAAAGGAACTTGTTCTCAACTACTCTTCGTTTTCAATCGATCCTACATTTATAACCGAACAGTTTTCGTGGAATCGTATCGCTTTGCGATATGTAAACTTATTGGGGAATCAGGATGTATAAAAGCTTGTTATGCGAGGACTTATGAGTGTTTTTAAGTATGTTAAAGCTTTGAGACGGTTAATCTGTTTAGTGCTATATTATGGCTTTGCTATCTTCCTTCCAGAGACGAACAATCGATATTTGAGAAGAACCCGATTTATTAGGAGAATGTTTGCTTCACCGCTATTTGATAAATGTGAAAAAAAGGTCATTGTTGAGAAAGGAGCGAATTTCGGAACTGGTAAAAATATTGAAATAGGAGACTTTAGCATGATAGGATTAAAAGCCTATATTCGAGGACCTTTAAAAATTGGAAGAGATGTACTTATGGGCCCTGAATGTGTTATATTGACAACCAACCACAACTTTAGCAAGAGAGAGGTTCCAATTAGATTGCAAGGATCTACATCAAAACCTGTCTTAATAGGAGATGATGTGTGGATAGGTCAGCGAGTTATGATAATGCCTGGGGTGAACATTGGCAATGGAGCCATTATCGGAGCTGGGGCTGTAGTTACCAAAGATGTGCCACCCTATACTATTGTTGGCGGAGCTCCCGCAAAAGTTATTAAGAGTAGACCCTTATGATGTATAATGCAATGAAAATGATCTCCATCGTCATCCCCGCATACAACGAAGAGCGATTTATCGAGGATTGTCTCAATTCGGTCTATCAGCAAGATTACCCCAAGGAGCTACTAGAGGTGATCGTGGTAGATGGCAATAGCCACGATCGTACTGCGGAGATCATCCGTGAGAAGTTCCCTCAAGTAAAGCTCTTGCACAACCCTCGGAAGATAGTGCCTGTCTCTATGAATATCGGGATTAAGGCGGCTCAAGGAGTCTATATCATCCGGCTAGATGTACACTGCGTCTATCCCAATGACTACTTTAGTCGGCTTGTCCAATTTATGGAGGCTCATCCAGAGGCCGACAATGTGGGCGGTGTCTGTAAGACGCTACCAGCCAATGAGACCGCAAGAGCTGAGGCTATCGCTATCGCCCTCAGCTCTAAGTTCGGTATGGGCAATTCAGAGTTTCGTGTAGGTGTCAAAGAGATCAAAGAGGTAGACACGGTCCCCTTTGGGTGCTATCGTCAAGAGGTCTTTGACAAGATAGGGGGCTATGACGAGGAGCTGACACGCAACCAAGACAACGAGCTGAACTCTCGTCTCAAGCAGCATGGGGGGCGCATCTTTCTGCTTCCTGACCTGCTTATAGATTACTATGCACGTCCCACGGTAAGGAAGTGTGGGCGGATGTTTTATCAGTATGGACTCTTCAACCCATTGGTAGATAAGAAGCTGGGACAGTTCACCTCGCTGAGACGTATGGTGCCACTCTTCTTCGTACTCTATCTAATACTTTTTGTGGTGCTGAGCATCATTCTGCCGAAGCTGATCCTTTGGTTTGCTATCCCCTTGCTCCTCTATCTACTGATAGATATTGTGGCATCGCTACAGCATATAGCCAAGCCAAAGGTCGCTCTATGGCTAATCTGCATCTATCCCGTCATCCATGTCAACTATGGTATCGGTTACCTAGACGGTATCTTGCGCCTCCTCTTCAATCGCTCCTTCGTCGCTGAAGCTAATAGGTAGAGTTATGTGGGCGAAGTTAGTGACTTTGACAAACTGCAGTCATACGGGAGAAAGGGTTCTTCGATATACTTGAAAGGGAAATACTATCTTTGCAACGAGTAGCTGAGATGTAATTAGACTATGCTAGATAAAATAGAGGTAGAGGGATATAGGTCTATTAGGGAGCTGGAGCTAGACTTGGCTCCTATAAATCTGCTGATTGGGGCTAATGGTGCTGGTAAGAGCAACTTCATCTCATTCTTTAGATTGGTGCAGATGATTTTCGATCAGAAGCTCAAAAACTATACGATGACACAGTCTGCGGATAGACTTTTGCACTATGGAAGGAAGCACACCCAGGAGATACGGGGGCTATTTCGTTTCAACCAGAACACCTACGAATTTACACTTCAACCTAGAGAGGACGAGACTCTATTTATAGCTGAAGAAAAGAGTATATACGGCTCCGATATCCTATCCAGACATAATCTAGAAGAGAGCCTTGTTGCAGTATCTGACTGGTATAGGGATCAGTACCTACAGGGGTACTTTCGGGGGTGCAAGGTGTATCATTTTCATGACACAGGAAGTTCCTCCCCTTTAAGGCGTAGGGAGGTTGATCTGTATGACAATCACAGTTTAGCTATTGACGGAGGTAATTTGGCTGCCTATCTCTTTTGGTTAAGTCAGGAGCATCCCAAGGCGCTATCTCTCATAGAGTCTACGCTGAGGAGTGTGATGCCTATCTTTGATAGGTTCGTTTTCCCTAGTAATGATCAGCCCCAAAGGAATACAGTCGGTATTTGGTGGAGCAATAGAGCTGTCTTAGACGCTTCGTTTTCTGTTAAAGACTTCTCAGATGGTAGCCTTAGATTTTTGGCTTTGGCAACTCTTTTCTTACAGCCTCATCTACCTAAGGTAATCATCATTGATGAGCCAGAATTGGGGCTGCATCCACGAGCTATCTCTGTACTTGCAGGGTTGATACAGTCTGCTAGGGATAGAGGGACTCAAGTAATTATCTCCACACAGTCCCTAGCTCTAATCAATCACTTTGAGCCGAGCGATGTGATTACAGTAGATATGCAGGATGGAGTATCTGTATTCAAGCACCTCTCTAGTGATGCTCTAGCCAACTGGCTAGAGGATTACTCTCTAGGAGAATTGTGGGAGATGGGAGTATTAGATGGTCAGCCTAGAGGAATCTAAAAGTATGATAGTAGACCGATTGATATTGATTGTTGAGGGTGATACGGAGGTGATGTTTGTTAATGCTCTGTTATCTCCATACTTGTATTCCAAAGGGTTTCAAGGGTCTATCGTAGCTATCAAACCGAAAAAGACGGGTGGCGGACTGTCGAGATATTCAGACGTTAGTAAGCAACTTAAAAGTGTTATTTGTGAGCAAGGTGCTATCGTCTCTACGATTTTCGACTTCTATCAGTTGCCCGATAGCTTCCCAGGATATAATAATGGCACTAACCATTATGAGCAGGTCCTGAATATAGAGCGAGCAATGCTAGAAGATATGCAGAAAAGCTTAGCTAGAGAGTGCAGGAACTTTATACCTCATATCCAACTACACGAGTTTGAAACTCTAGTATTCTCTGATGTGAGAGGACTTGATGCGATCTATGATGTGGACAATAATGAGGAGTATAAAGCTGTGCGCGATCTAATCTTGAGTACGGACAATCCCGAAACTATCAATAATGGGGCAAAGACCGCCCCATCCAAAAGGTTGCTCAGAATAGTAGGGTATAATAAAATCATCCACGGTAAAACAGCCTTAGAGGAGATAGGTATGGAGCGAATGCTCTCTAAGTGTCCTCACTTCCGAGAGTGGGTAGCGAGGCTTGTACAGTTGCTTACGCCTAATGTAGACAAATAACAATAGACCTTGTTACGTATATGTGGGCGAAGTGGATATTTGATCGGATTATGTCGCTCGTGGGGCTGATTATACTTAGCCCTGTGCTACTTGTCGTGGCGATCTTGATTCGAGTGAAGATGCCTGGAGGTCCTGTTCTTTTCAAGCAAAAGAGGGTGGGCAAAGAGGGCAAGCTCTTTACGATGGTCAAGTTTCGCAGTATGAGTGTGGCGCATGGTGGTAGTAGTGTCTCCGTCGCTGGGGAGTCTCGCATCACCCCGCTAGGGGCTAAGCTACGTAAGTACAAGCTAGATGAACTTCCCGAACTGTGGAACGTACTCATCGGTGATATGAGCTTCGTAGGTCCTCGTCCTGATGTACCAGGTTATGCAGATAAGCTCGTGGGTGAGGATCGGGTGATACTGAAGCTCCGTCCGGGGATCACAGGGCCCGCCTCCCTAAAGTATAGAGATGAGGAGACTCTTCTGGCTACTGTGGAGGATCCTATCAGGTACAATGATGAAGTGATTTTCCCCGACAAAGTAAGGATCAATAAGGAGTATTACTACAATTGGTCTTTCTGGCAAGACATAAGGTACATCGTGAGGACGGTGTGTGGGGGGTAGCTATTAGCTGTTGGCTATTGGCTATTAGCTGTTAGCTGTTGGCTGTTGGCCGTTGACCGTTGACCGTTGGCGATTGGCTAGCTGTCGTTTTTTCGTACCTTTGCTGTAGCTTGTTTAAGCGTT
>CAMCJO010000064.1 GCA_945875135.1 uncultured Porphyromonas sp. | reverse complement strand
TTGTTGCCCACATGTAGCCTGCTCCATACACTATGCGCTATGGCGTGCGCTGATCCGGGCGGAGTGGAGAGAAGAGGAATGGGGTAGCCGTCGCTTTAGGAGTTTGCGGACAAAAGCTGTCAGATGAGACTGTTGCAAAAGTCAAAAGTCAACAGTCTCCAAATACGAAAAGCACGCTACCCACCCTCGCAAGGGTCTGTAGCGTGCTTTGTGGTTTAGGTGAAACTGAGAGATGCAGACGATGCTCTCAGACTTCGATGTGTGGCTTACTTGTCAGCCTTCTTACCACGATTGCCGTAGCGGCTCATGAACTTATCGACACGTCCTGCCGTATCAACGAGCTTAGCCTTGCCCGTGTAGAAGGGGTGAGACGTGTTGGAGATCTCTATCTTGATGAGCGGATAGGTCTCGCCATCGATCTCGATAGTCTCCTTAGCGTTGGCAGTACTCTTCGTGATGAAGACTTCGTCGTTGGACATATCTTTGAATGCCACTGGACGGTAATTCTCAGGATGTAGATCCTTTTTCATTGCTTTGTTGCGTTTAAGTAGTTAATAATCTTGCAGGGGCGTGGCTCTCCTTCCTCCTCAATAGTCGTGAAGGGGGGCTAGCGAAGGTCTATCCTATCGTCTAGCACCACGTGGATACCGCAAGGGCTTGTCTCGATCAAGTAGCAATCGGTGAGCTGCTCACACTTGGGAGACAAACTTCGGAGGGCAAAGGTACAATAAATATCTGAATCTTCAGAATCTAGCTTTTGGCCGTTGGCCGTTGGCTGTTGGCTAAAAAACTAGTGCTCCTAGTGCCACTAGTGCTTCTAGTGCCACTAGAATCTAGTCTCTAACGTCTAATCTCTAATCTCTAAATTCGTACCTTTGCGGTAGCACCGATGCGATGTAATAATCGTTGCGGCGCCTGAACCGCATTTTATCACGAACAAAGTATACCTAACATGAAGATTACAAAAGATAGCTACGTAACCTGCGAATACGAACTCTACACAGGTGAAGGAAAGGGAGACATCGTCGAGAAGGCTACTCCTGAGGCTCCTCTAGCTCTGATCGTCGGAGCCGGATTTCTACTGGAGGCTTTCGAGAAGCAACTGATGGGTCTAGAGGCTGGCGACAAGTTTGACTTTACCCTCAAGCCCGAGGAGGCGTATGGAGAGGTCTCTGACGCTTACATCCTGGAGCTGGAGAAGGATCTCTTCAAAAACGAAAAGGGCGAATTCCACTCAGATGTCGTTTTCGAGGGCAATGCTGTCCCTATGCTCGACAACCAAGGCAATCAGCTGGTTGGCATCGTCGAGAAGATCACCGACGATACGGTGACGATGGACTTTAACCATCCGCTGGCTGGTCAGACGCTACACTTCATCGGATCTGTCCTGGAGGCACGTCCTGCCACTGAGGAGGATCGTCAGAGACTGACGGCTCAATTTTCGGGCCATGCGGGCGGTTGCTGCGACGGCGACGATCACGAGGGTGGTTGCTCTTGCTGCAGCGGTTGTCACTAAGCAATCACCCGATGAATAGCTTCGGACGGCATCTGCGACTGACCTCCTTTGGGGAGTCGCACGGAGTGGCCATGGGGGGAATCCTCGATGGTATGCCTGCGGGCTTCCGGATCGATCGGGAGGCTGTGCAGCACTTTGTCAACCTACGTCGTCCAGGCTACTCACGATCTACGACAAAACGCCGAGAGCCAGACGAAGTGGTCTGGCTCTCAGGCTTGACTGACGAAGGGAGGACGCTGGGGAGTCCGATAGCCTTCGTGATACAGAATAGGGACGCTCGCTCGCAAGACTACAACACCGCCACGAGTGAGCTGGGAAAGCCCTTTAGAGCAAATCATGCCGACCTGACCTACTGGCTTAAGTATGGTCTCGAACCACAGCCTGGTGGCGGGCGGTCGAGTGGTCGTGAGACGGTCGCTCGTGTGGTGGCGGGTGCCATCGCTCAGCAGTGGTTAGAGCAGCTGCGAGGCGTCACGGTGCAGGCTTTCATACAGCAGGTGGGCACTCTGTCGCTAGCTGGCGACTACACGACCTACCCTCTAGAGCATACTTATGACCGCCTCTGCTACTGTCCTGATGAGACACTAGATGAGGAGATAGCCACTTACCTGACTAAGGTACAAGCCGACCGAGACAGCGTGGGCGGTGTCGTGGGCTGTGTGGTGCGTGGTGTGCCTGCAGGCCTTGGAAACCCCGTATTTGACCGTATACCAGCACTCCTGAGCTATGCCGTGATGAGTATACCGGGGAGTCGTGCTTTTGCCTTTGGCGATGGCTTTGACCTAGCGGGGCAGCGGGGCAGTGCCGTGCTAGACGAATTGCTTGCGATGAGCGATACGGGCTCGGTGACCTTCGGAAGCAATCACAATGGCGGTGCGATCGGCGGCATCACGACGGGACAGGATCTGGTGATGAAGGTAGCGTTTAAGCCGACCCCGACCATTGCCCGTCCGCAGCAGACGCTCACGACCGAAGGTAAGAGCGTGACACACACCTTCACGGGGCGTCACGACCCGTGCATAGCACTACGGGCGGTGCCGGTCGTGCAGTCGATGGTTGCTCTGACCCTTGCCGACTTACTGATCGCTGTCGGTGATTAGTCGCTGGGCGACCTGCGTCGCTTGTGTGATGCGGTGCGCCATGCCGATACCATCCCGACAATTGCCCGCAATGATGAGTCCTGGGTAACGATGCTCTACCTCCGCAATGGCAGCGCAGCGTCTCTCGCTGTCGGCACCATACTGCGGGATCGCATGGCGGTGGCGCGAGATATGCACCATATTGGGCACTATGCGTGGGTCGATGTCGAGCACTTTGTAGAGATCTTTGAGTGCCAAAGCTTGCAGCTCTTTCTCTTCCATATCGATTAAGTAGGGGCGCCGCGTGCCTCCCATGAAGATGCTGTAGAGTACCCCTTCGCTGGTCGGTGTACGGTCGGCAAAGCAGTCGGACGGGAAGAGAACCCCGAGGATGTCCACCGGCTCTGACGAAGGCATGAGCGCACCGAAGCCACGATAGTTACTGACCTTATGGTCAAAGCCGACAGCCACCTCGACGATCGGCGCATAGTAGAGACTTGTAATGGGCGATAAGAGTTCGTCTGGGAGGGTCTCCCCGAGGAAGCTCGCCAAGGCGTGGGCACCTACGGTAGAGACTACGCGCTCGGCTGATACTTCGTGTAGCTCTCCGCCTTGCTGGTAGGTGACAAGCCAGTCGCCTGCAGCCCCCTGTCTGACTGAGGTGACGGGGGCTCCCGTGCGGACATGCTCCGTGCCGATCTGCTCGACCATCTCGTGAATCATCGTCTCCAGTCCGTGTCGTGCTGAGTAGACCTCTTTGGTGGCTAGGCGATCACGGTCGCTCTTGGGCTCTTTGGCTTTTGCCATAGCTCCACGAATGAAGCTCCCATACTCCTGCTCCAGGTTGTAGAGCTTGGGTAGTGCGTGACGGGTCTCTAGCTTCATCGGATCGCCGGCGTAGATGCCCCCGACGAAGGGGTCGACGGCATACTGCAAGAAGCTCTTGCCTAGACGTCGCTTTGCAAGAGAGCCGACAGACTCGTAGGGGTCGTTGCCTTTCTTGCGCCACGGCTCACCGAGCAGGCGAAACTTATCGCCTAGCGTAAAGAGCGGTGTCGTGAGCCCGCTCCAAGGACCCGAAGGGAGCTGGTGCAGCCGTCCTTTCTTATAGATGTATCGACAGTTGCCCGCTGGTGTGGCGGCCTCGTAGCCTGAGGGCAAGAGAGCAAAGAGCTCGGCAACTTCGGGAAAAGAGACCGATCCTGTGTTAGGTCCCGTCTCGAAGGTGTAGCCCTCCTCCCGCAAAGTGCGGATTTGTCCACCTGCGCGCTCCGCCTCTTCGAGGACGAGCACGGGCAGTCCCGCTCTCCGTAGGTAGAGTGCCGTGGTGAGGCCGGTGATACCTGCGCCAATGACTATCGTTTGTTTCATACTGCGTTACTTTTATCGTGATTGTTTCGTGACCATCTCCTGGACGACCGTGAGCAAGCCTGCGGTCAGCTGGGAGAGTTCGTCGGGTTGGATGATGTATGGGGGCATGATGTAGCAGAGCCGGCCGAAAGGTCGTACCCAGATGCCAAGCTCCACGAAGCGTCGCTGCATAAAGGGCATATCGATTGGCTCATCTAGCTCGATCACGCCGATAGTGCCGAGGACGCGCACCTCGGTGACCCCGGCGAAGGGGCTGGCAGGTGCTAGCTCACGTTTCAGTTGCGCCTCGATCTTGGCGACACGCTCTAGCGTTGGCTCTTGCTGCAGGAGCTGCAAACTGGCGAGGGCTACGGAGCAAGCCAGAGGATTGGCCATAAATGTGGGGCCGTGCATAAAGCAGCCCGCCTCGCCACGGCAAACGGTCTCAGCGACGTGCTGCGTGGTGACAATGGCGGAGAGGGTCATATAGCCTCCCGTGAGTGCCTTGCCGAGGGTAACGATGTCAGGCAAGACGCTCGCATGCTCCATCGCAAACATACGTCCCGTACGTCCGAAGCCTGTGGCTATCTCGTCGAAGATGAGCAGCACGCCATACTGATCGCACAGCTTACGCGCCTCGACGAGGTAGTTGGGGTGGTAGAAGTACATACCGCCGGCTCCCTGTACGATAGGCTCTAAGATGAGTGCTGCGATCTGCTCGCCGTGCTGAGCGAGCACTTGGCGGAGAGGCTCCATAGCGTCGTCACGCCACGGCTCGCCCCACTTGACGGAGGGCGGTGCGAGGAAGTGTTGCTGCGGTAGTGCCGTGCCGAAGATACTATGCATCCCCGTGACGGGATCGCAGACGCTCATAGCGTGCCAGGTGTCACCGTGGTAGCCTCGACGAATGGTGACGAAGTGGTCTCGCTGCGTCTCACCGAGAGACTGCTGGTACTGGATCGCCATCTTGAGTGCCACCTCGACAGCCACCGAACCGCTGTCTGCGTAGAAGATCCAGTCGAAGCCCTCGGGAAGCATCTTCAGGAGTTCCTCGCCGAGTGCTATGGCAGGCTGATGCGTTAGTCCGCCAAACATGACGTGGCTCATCTTCCCTATCTGCGTCTCCACGGCAGCATTGAGTACTGGGTGGTTGTACCCATGCACAGCGCACCACCAGGAGCTCATGCCGTCGATCAGCTCTGTGCCGTCGGCTAGGTAGATGCGTACCCCCTCGGCGTGTGATACAGGGTAGACTGGTAGCGGATCTTCCGTTGATGTGTAGGGATGCCACAGGTGCTTGCGGTCCCACTCTAAGGCTTGCTGGACTGTTGGGTCGTATTGCTTCATAGTTTAAGCGGTTTCTTCGGTACGCCAATCCTTTTCGTTGGTATTGCGATAGCCCATCTCGGCGATGAGCTGCATGTCTTCGCGCGCCTGCATGCCACTGGTTGTCAGCATGTCGCCCGTGATGGCGCTATTGATGCCGATGTACATAGCTTGGCGCATCACCTCTGGCGAAAGCCTCAGCCGACCTCCACTAAAGCGCAGGAAAGCCGTTGGATTGATCAGACGAAAGAGTGCTACCGTGCGCAGATACTCCTCGTCCGTCAGACGAGGCTCGTCGGCTAGTGGCGTCCCAGCGATCGGCTGGAGTATATTAATAGGTATGGAGCGTATGGCGAGCGAACGGAGATAGCAGGCGAACTCGATGCGCTGTGCCATCGTCTCGCCCATGCCGATGATCCCTCCCGAGCAAACCTGCAACCCTACCTCTCGTGCCCAGCGAATGGTCTGCTCTTTCTCTGCCTGCGTGTGGGTCGTGCAGAGCTTGGGAAAGTGTGACGGAGCACTCTCCAGATTGCAGTGATAGGTGGTGACACCCGCCTCGTGCAGGCGTCGGAGTTGCTCCTTCGTCAGCAGTCCCATAGAGGCGCAGAGCTTGATGTCGCTCGCCTGGTGCATCGCCTCATAGTGCTGTGCGATACGCTCTATCTCCCGGTCACTCTGTCCTCGTCCACTGGCAACGAGTGCTATGCGCCCGATGCCCGCCTGGCGATTAGCTTGTGACTCAGCCACGCACGGCTCGACATCCAGCAGCGGATAGGCGTCTGCCTGCGTATGGTAGTGAGCACTCTGAGCGCACCAGTGACAATCCTCGGAGCAGTGTCCGCTCTTGACGTTGATGATCGAGCAAGTGTCGAAGGCGTCTCCCATACAGTGCCGCGTCACGCGGTGGGCTGCCTCGTAGAGCTCCTCGCTAGTCGCTTCTTTGGCGAGTTGGAGCGCTTCTTCTTGTGTTACCTCCATGGGATCGGAAGAGCAGAGAGAGGTAACGATGTCTGATAAAGGTCTCATGAGCATTCTATTGTATATCTATAATCGAATGGACGCATCGCCCCCCCTTGCTTAGTAAAGGAGTCTGCGATACGTCCATCGTTATTGGTGGAGAATTGATACAGTCTTTTGTTGGAGACTGTTATCTCATAGTACAGCCTCTTTAGTCTGCCGTAGCGCGCTCGAGTCGCTTCATAACAGCAAATATGAAAGCGGCAGAGAGGAGACAGCAGATGATTAGCACGCCCCAGAACCAGCCCATAGGCATCTTGTCCCAGAGAGAGCCCATCACGCCGACGAGCAGGTTACCGATAGCGGTTGCTGCGAGCCATCCACCCTGCATAAGACCAGCGTACTGTGGAGGAGCTACCTTAGAAACGAAGGATAGACCCATCGGGCTAAGGAAGAGCTCAGCAAGTGTCAGTACGAAGTAAGTACCGATCAGCCAATTAGGCGATACGAGCGTATCACTGGTGCCATGGATATGAGCAGGAGCGGGTAGTGCGTACATGATCGTTGGGATCAGTAGCACGCAGAATCCGACAGCTGCTAGGAGCATACCGATACCTATCTTGCGAGGAGCTGAGGGCTCCTTACCACGATTGGCTAGATAACCAAAGAGACCTACTGTGACAGGAGTTAGCAGGATGATGAAGAATGGGTTGAACTGCTGGAAGATCTGAGGTGTAATGTTTCTCAGAGCATCACCGATAGGCTTGATGTCTACGAAGTATCCACCGGCGAGACCAGCGATACCTAACACGACGAGGATTAAGCCTGTCTTGACATTCTTCTTACCGCCTAGTAGTCCGAAGGTAGAAAGGTAGATACCATACATAAAGCAGATGAAAGGTATCAGCATCAGTAGACTAAACGGCATATAGCCCGCAGCGTCTACACGTGATACAGTATAGTCTCGTGCGAAGAAGGTCATCGTCAAGCCGTTCTGGTGGAAAGCCATCCAGAAGAAGATCACAACGAAGAAGACTAGCCCTAGTGCGATGAGACGCTCCTTGACCTCAGCCTTAGACATCTCGACGACATGCGCTGAGCTGTCGCCCTGTGCTGCCATAGCCTTAGCTTGCTTGACGGTTACGTCTGCTGCCTTCCAGGTCTTACGACAGAGTACGAAGATCAAGATAGATATGATCAAGCTGATACAAGCCACAAAGAACGAGAGACTATAAGATTGTGACAAGGTCGTCGACACATAGTGCTCACCGAAGGCACGCTCGAAGCTTAACTCTTGAGCTGCTTCACCTCTGTCTTCACGCTCCGCATTGAGTTTATTGTTTAGATCAGCCGTCCACTCAGCTGGGATTTGCAGCATAGCCACGCGCTCATTGATAGCAAACTTGGCTGGCTCGTCCTTTGCATCGCGACTGATGAGGATCTCATGGTCAGCATCCGTGATCTGCAGTTGAGGATCTGTCACTAGCCCAGCTTTAGTATACTGGCGGAGGGCTGCTATACGTAGGTCGTGAAGAACCTGAGCCTCGTCATCGGGGAACATGACGCCAGCCTTCTTCTTAGCAGCTGAGATCTTTTGATCCTGTTCCTCAGCCGTCAGCTGAGCATACTCAGGGTGCTTAGCTTGTAGCTCTGCGATAAAGGCATCGGCATCGACCGTCTCATCGTTGAGCTTGTTGTAGTTGGCAGGCACTGTCGCATCGTAGAAGTAGTTCTCCTTAGCTAGTACATTGTTCGTAATCCAGTTACCCATGCTAGGAGCAAAGAAGGCACCGATGTTGATGAACATGTAGAAGATAGAGAACGCCATGTCACGTCCCTTAGAGTAGCGTGGGTCGTCATAGATCTTACCCACGAGTGCCTGTAGGTTACCCTTGAAGAGTCCCGTACCAGCAGCAATCAGGAAGAGGGACAAGAGCATGATCGTGATACCTGCACTTCCAGAGCCAAAAGGTAGCCCCAGGAGGAGGTAACCAGCGAACATGATCGTGACACCTGTAAAGATGGTCTTACCATATCCGAGCCATTTATCAGCTATGATACCACCGAAGATTGGGAGGAAGTAGACCAGCGCTAGGAAGGTACCATATAGCATACTAGTCGTTGCCGAGGAGAAGCCGAACTTCGCCTGTAGGTAGAGCGTCAATATGGCTAGCATCGTGTAGTAGCCGAAGCGCTCTCCCATGTTCGTTAGGGCCAATACTATGAGCCCCTTGGGGTGTTTATTTTCCATATGAATGGTTCGTTTATAGATTAGTGTTTTTTCAAGTTATTACTGCTGCGGTAGCTCGATCAGCTTGATAGAGCCACTCGTGAGGTCGAAGTATATCGTGTAGGGCAGCTGGCCTAGCTTGTCAGCACCGAGCTTGTGCTCTAGGAGTGCTGTGCGTCCCCACTGCGCCACCGAGAGCTCTAGCATGATCGCCTGGCTCCGCTCGGGCAGCTGTAGTGACACGCGAGCTCGTCCTGGCTCGATGTAGCGGAGCGCCTTGCTCTTGGCCAGCTTGTGCAGCTCCGCATCGCTCTGCTGCGTGGGGTGATCTAGTGCCTCGATACTTATATATATAGGAGCACCCGAGAGATCTGCCTTGTCGACCAAGCCATACTGTGGCGCAAAGCGAGCCACCACCTGCTGCGAGGTCGGCTCGTCAATGGGGACGTCCACGATCTCCTCGTAGTATCGTCTCGTAGTACGACCTGCAAAGAGAGCTTGCAGTGCTGCTATCTCTTTGTCTAGTCCGTCTAAGACCATCTTGAGTGCTGGCCCGTCGCACGGCATCGTCTCGACTTGACCCGAGAGCAGCTCCACACGGCGCTCTCGTAGCTCGAAGAGTCTACTGGCCGCTACCTCAGCCTGCTTGGCACGTGAGGTCGCTAGGGCATACTCTTGAGGTAGTGCTTGACTAGCCTCCTGCTTTGTTTCCCCCTTAGGATAGTCTGCTAGGTAGT
>CAMCJO010000063.1 GCA_945875135.1 uncultured Porphyromonas sp. | reverse complement strand
GAGGGATTCGAACCCCCGGACCCGTGAAGGTCAACGGTTTTCAAGACCGCCGCGATCGACCACTCTGCCACCTCTCCTTGCTTGACGACTGAGGGGATAGGCTCTCCTCAGCTTGCGAGCATACATCTTGACCGATGTGGGTGCAAAGGTACTACAATTTCTCAAACAAACAAACTCTCGCTCTTACCCCTAGTTCGCAAATCTCACAAGTAGAGCTGGAAAACTATTCGTTTGCACTGATTTCTCTATCTTTGCAGAGAGGTTAGTAGCAATTATGGTAGCAGTATGAACTATCTCTTACGATCGGATCGTTGGCTTGTCTCGCGCTGTGCGAGGGTACGAGGAGGGAGACCTTCGGGGCGTCTGCTCCCGTCGCTCTCTCTATTGCTGGTGCTACTCGTGGGGTGCGCAGGCTCCGACACGACGGCACAGCAGTTGCCCACCCACCAACTAGACATCTGTAATCAACGCACCGACAGCCTACTCCAGGAGGCGACGCAACAGATCGAGAAGATGACGATCGAGGAGCAGATCGGGCAGTTGATTATCCCCATCTGGGAGCCTCGCTATGACTCGGCTTCGCAAGCGCGCTATCTGCAGCTTATTGACAAGATTCGTCCTGGGGGTATCCTCTTTCGCAAGGGAGAGCCCTACGATCAGTACCGGCTCACCCGTCTCCTGCAGGAGCACTCACGCATACCGCTGCTGATCACGGCCGATGCTGAGTGGGGGCTGGCGATGCGTCTCCAGGGGACCATACGCTACCCACGTATGAAGCTGCTGGCCGACCACTGCACGCCCGAAGAGATGTACACCCTCGGGCAGCACATGGCGCAACAGTGCCGTGTGATGGGCATCCATGTGAGCTTTGCGCCAGTGCTGGATGTCAATAACAATCCGAAGAATCCAGTCATCGGCACCCGTAGTCTAGGTGCCACGCCCGACATTGTCATATCGCATGGGCTAGCCTTGGCGAGAGGCCTAGAGGATGGCGGGGTACTGTCGGTCGCTAAGCACTTCCCGGGGCATGGCAATACGGACAAGGATTCGCACAAGACACTCCCCACCGTGTCGGGCAGCTTAGAGGAGCTTGAGCGGGTGGAGCTAGCACCCTTTCGCGCCTACATAGAGGCGGGTCTCGGGGGAATCATGGTAGCACACCTCTCGGTGCCAGCTCTGGAGCCTGATGTGACCTGTCCCTCCTCGCTAAGTCACGCTGTCGTGACGGGCTTGCTGCGTGAGCAGTTGGGCTTCAAGGGGCTCATCTTTACCGATGGGTTGGAGATGCGAGGCGTGCAGCGTACTGAGGGCTTGCCCATATCTGTGGCGGCTATCTTAGCGGGCAATGACCTGCTCCTCGGTCCTCTAGATCCGCTGCAGAGCTATGAGGAGCTGCTCTCCGCTTATCATGCGGGCGTCCTCTCGGAGGAGGCGATCCGAGATCGCTGCCTGCGCATCCTCTGCTACAAGCTCTTGCTCCATGCGGGAGAGATGGTCGAGCGTCCTATATACAATAAGGAGGAGCTATACGAGGCACTGCATACGCCAGAGCTGGTCTCCTTTGCCAAAGAACTGCAGAATAAAGTATCTCAAAAGAAATAACATTCACAGCTGTCTAAACAAGCGTAGTATGATAAAGAAGAATCCCTCTCAGACGACCAATACCGTCTGCCCACCCCTACAGTTTGACACCGCCTCATGGTTTGCTCCCGAGCTGACGAAGCTTGCTGAGCACCTCAACGATCGCATGGTCGAGATGATGCGCTACTACCCCGAGAGCGACTACAAGACGCTGCGCACTATGATCTCTAAGCGCAATGAGCTGCATGTAGACAATATCGTGATCACGGCTGGTCGTACGGCTGCTTTCTACGTTATTGCAGAGGCTTTTGCGGGGAAGCGTGGTGCTATCCTCGTCCCCTCGTACCAGCACTATGAGCTAGCGGCTAAGCGGTATGGCTGGCAGCTAACCTATATTCCTGAGGATGTAGAGACGCAGGAGATAAAGCTCGAGGGGGAGGAGTTTTGCTGGATCTGCTCGCCCAATAGCTCGACGGGACGCTTTCGTTCACGGGCTGAACTGCTGGATCTCATCAGTGCTCACCCTCAGGTCTTCTTCATCGTGGACCAGTCTTATGCCTCCTTTACGACGCAGCCCACGCTTACGCTGAGTGATGTGAAGAGTCATCCGAACATTATCTTCGTTAGCTCGTTTACACAGACCTATGGCCTGCCCGGGCTGCGCATCGGCTATGTGACGGCCGACAAGAAGGTTGTCAAGGAGATCCAGAAGGTGATCGACCCATGGTCGGTCAGCACGATGGCGGTCGAGGTGGCGAAGTATATCCTGATTCACCCGGCGCAGTTTACACTCCCGATCCGTAAGTGGCAGCGCAATGCGCTCGAGCTAGAGACCAAGCTTCGCCAGATAGATGGTCTCGAGGTGATGCCGAGCGACGCCCCATTCTTCTTAGTCCAGACACACTGTGCCACAGCAGCTGAGCTGGTCAACTATCTGCTGGAGGAGCACAACATAGCGCTCTACGATGCGACCAAGCTACGAGGCATCAAGGGCGAGATGGTGCGTATCACCTCCCGTGATGCGACAGACAATGCGAAGCTCGTAGAGGCTATCGCAGCCTTTTGTGAGAGTCGCTAAGAGGCTCTGAGAGCACTGCTTCGGAGGGGCGTTGTACTGCATTTCGTGTCTGACTACCATACTTAGACTAATTATTTATTGCTACCTTTGCGAATGCGAAGGTTGTTGCAATGTGAAAGACAGAGCCAATGAAGTCTGAATGTATAGAGCGAAATGCCACCATAACTGCCATAGAAGGCGGGGAGGTGCGTCTCACGGTGCTACGCCCGTCAGCTTGTAGTAACTGCGAGGCTGCGGGGCATTGCCACGCCTCGGAGAGTCGTCTGGAGACGATCACGATCGATCGCGCTCAGCTACCCGGCGAGGTGGCTGTCGGTGATCAGGTCTCTCTCGAGATGCGTAGCTCGCTGGGCATGCGCGCTGTACTTCTCACGATGGTCGTCCCTACCATCCTCATCATTGCTGTAACCATCCTTCTAAGCTACCTAGAGCTAGGTACGCTGGCTCAGATATTGATCGCCTTGGGTGTAGCCGCCGTATATATGCTCCTGCTATGGCTCTTACGTGACCGCTTTGAGCGAACCTTTGCCTTTACCGTGCGAAAAAAGTAAGTTCATACACACTCCTCTATGACAATACTACCCACCATACTTGTTCTTGTAGCGATAGCACTCATCAGTGCCATCCTACTCTTTATCACCTCCAAGAAGTTTGAAGTAAAAGAAGATCCGCGCATCAGCGAGGTCGCTGAGGTGCTCCCTCAGGCCAACTGCGGTGGCTGCGGTCATCCTGGCTGTGCTAGCTTTGCCAAGGCTTGCTGCGAAGCCTCCTCTCTCGAAGGGCTCTGGTGCCCCGTGGGCGGAGAGCCGGTCATGACCAAGGTCGCAGAGATCCTCGGTCAGAGCGTCGCTAAGAGCGACCCGCTCGTAGCCGTCGTGCGCTGTAACGGTACCTGCGAGGCGCGTCCACGCACCAATACTTATATAGGAGCTCGTAGCTGTAAGATCGAGTCGGCCCTTTATAGTGGCGAGACGGGCTGTAGCTACGGCTGTCTAGGCAATGGCGACTGCGTCGCTGTCTGCGACTTTGATGCCATCCACATGAATCCCGAGACGGGTCTCCCCGAGGTGGACGAAGATAAGTGTACCGCCTGTGGAGCGTGTGTCAAGGCTTGCCCGAAGATGATTATCGAGCTACGCAAGAAGGGACCCAAGGGACGCCGTATCTACGTCAGCTGTGTCAATAAGGACAAGGGAGGCGTGGCTCGTAAGGCTTGTGCCAACGCTTGTATCGGATGTAGCAAGTGCTTTAAGGTATGCCAGTTTGAGGCAATCACGATAGAGAACAATCTCGCTTACATAGACCATCAGAAGTGTCGTCTATGTCGTAAGTGTGTGGCCGAGTGCCCGACGGGAGCTATCCATGAGGTCAACTTCCCGCCACGCAAAGAACCTGCAGCAAAGCCAGGGCCCGCCGACAAGCCTGCTCCCGCCATGGCAACAGCCGCTGCCACTGCCGCTCCTGCTGCTACCTCCTCAACAGCATCTGTACCTCAGAAAGATTAACACGAAGCTATGGCAAAGACATTTAGAATAGGGGGTATCCATCCCCATGACCATAAGATCAGCGCCGGGGTACCTATCACCGTTGTCGCTCCTCCAGACGAGGTGGTCATCACATTAGCACAGCATATAGGTGCGCCCGCCACCGCTGCCGTCAGCAAGGGCGACAAGGTGCGCGTAGGTACACTCCTAGGCAAGGCGGGAGGCTTTGTCTCGGCAAATATTCACTCCTCCGTCTCTGGCACCGTCACCAAGATCGACCAGATCACTGATGCCAGTGGCTTTAAGAAGCCCGCTATCTTTATCCAGGTCGAGGGCGACGAGTGGGAGGACTACATTGACCAGACAGATACGCTCATCACGGAGACGGAGCTTGACCCTAAGCAGATCATCGACCGCATAGCTGAGATGGGTATCGTCGGTATGGGTGGTGCAACCTTCCCCACGCATGTCAAGCTCTCGCCGCCTCCTGGACAGAGTGCCGACTACGTCATCATCAACGCCGTCGAGTGTGAGCCTTATCTCACGAGCGACGATGCGCTCATGCGTGTCAAGGCGATGGAGATCATGGTCGGCTGCGCGATCATCATGAAGGCGACCAATGCTCCCCGCACGCTCATAGGCATTGAGAATAACAAACCCGACGCTATACGCATCATGCGTGACGCGGCGGAGCGTGCTAAGGAGTTCCTCCCCGAGGGACACAGCATCACCGTTGTACCGCTCAAGAAGCGTTACCCGCAGGGTGGCGAGAAGCAGCTCATCGACGCTCTGATCCGCAAGCAGGTTGCCTCAGGCGCATTGCCTATCTCTACGGGCGCTATCGTGCAAAACGTCGGGACCACCTTCGCTATCTACGAGGCGGTCATGAAGCACAAGCCACTCATCGAGCGCATCATCACAGTCACAGGACAAGCTATCGCACACCCCTCCAACTTTAAGGCACGCATCGGTACGCCCATGCAGACGCTCATCGATGCTGCGGGAGGTTATGCAGAGGAGCCGGGCAAGATCATCGGCGGTGGTCCTATGATGGGGCGCGCACTCGTCAGCACCGACATCCCCGTTGCTAAGGGTTCGTCAGGACTACTCATCCTCTCCGCCAAGGAGTCGACACGTCCCGAGATGCACGACTGCATACGCTGCGGTAAGTGCGTATCGGTCTGCCCGATGGGACTCAACCCCGCCTTCCTCATGCGTGACACCATCTACAAAGACTGGGAGAGCACCGAGCACAACTACATCGCCGACTGCATCGAGTGCGGCTCTTGTAGCTACACCTGCCCAGCTGGACGTCCGCTCCTCGACTACATACGTGTCGGCAAGCAGACCGTCATGGGTATCATGCGAGCCCGCAAGAAGTAATACACACTGAGACAGATCACCGATCCTCATCATCGACTACGATATATAGCTTATGGCACAACAAGTCATCGTATCACCCTCACCGCATATCCATAGCGGTGACACCATTAGCAAGAATATGTATGGGGTGCTGATTGCTTTGATACCAGCATTCCTCGTCATGCTCTACCAGTTTAGGACAGACGCTCTACTTATCACCGCTATCTCGGTAGCCTCCTGTATGCTCACGGAGTGGGTCATCACCCGCTTCTTCCTGCATCGCCCTTGTCGTCTGCTCGACGGCTCGGCACTGCTGACAGGCGTCATCCTAGCTTTCAACCTCCCCGCCTCGCTCCCCTGGTGGCTCGTCCTCATGGGTGGTGTCGTCGCTATCGGCATTGGCAAGATGGCCTTCGGCGGACTGGGCAATAATATATTCAACCCCGCACTCGTCGGGCGTGTCTTCCTCCTCATCTCCTATCCTGCGCAGATGACCACCTGGAAGCTCCCCGCCCGTCTTGCCGAGCAGGCTACCGATGCGGTCTCTGGCGCGACGCCGCTAGGCATCCTCAAGTCAGGAGCCATTGACCAGCTGCCCGACTCGTTGCAACTCCTCGTCGGCTTCAACTTCTCCTCCATGGGCGAGGTGAGTGCCATCGCTATCCTCATCGGATTAGCTTATCTACTCATCCGTCGCATCATCACGTGGCACACGCCCGTGGCTATTATCGTCTCCGCTTTCGTACTGAGTGGCATCATGCACCTCTACGACCCAGCGATGTACGCTAGTCCCTTCTTCCACCTACTGACGGGTGGTCTGCTCTTTGGTGCGGTCTTTATGGCGACCGACTACGTCACCTCGCCTATTTCGCACCGTGCGCAGCTCATCTACGGCTGTATGATCGGACTACTCACCGTCATCATCCGCTTGTGGGGCTCTTACCCTGAGGGTATGTCCTTTGCCATCCTCATTATGAATGCGTTCACCCCACTACTCAACATCTACATCAAGCCACGTCACTTCGGTCATGTGGTCAAATCTAGAAAGGAGGCTAAAAGATGAAGAAGCTACCCTCTACACTCCCCAACATGATCCTCTCACTCGGGATCATCTGTCTGATCATCGCTGGTATCTTAGCCTTGGTCAATGTAGCAACCAAAGATACCATCGCACAGGCCGAGACGAAAGCTAAGGTCGAGGCGATCAAAGAGATCGTCCCCGCCTTTGATAATAATCCTTACGAAGAGCAAGACACCGTCGCACTCGAGAGCGAGCCTCGTCCACTCATCGTCTACCCCGCTATGAAGGGCGGTCAGCCCGTCGGCTATGCCATCGAGACCTATACCGATGCGGGCTTTTCGGGGCACATAGATATTATGGTAGGCTTTGACATGCAGAGCCAGATCGTCGGCTTCAAAGTACTCAAGCACGAGGAGACCCCAGGACTAGGTGCTAAGATACAGGAGTGGTTTACCTCTCCCGCACCCAATGCCGACCTCATCCGTGATGTACGCAGGCTGGATATGAGCCAAGCTTCGCCACTCAAGGTCTCTAAGGACGGAGGTAAGGTCGACGCTATCACCGCAGCGACCATCTCCAGTAGAGCTTTCATCGACGCCATCGAGCGAGCTTACCGAGTCTATCAGAGCGTTGTCGGCGAGGGTGGGCCCACGGCACAACCCACCGAGAGCAACTGTGCGCTACCCGAGCGAGAGGTCATCGACAGCCTCTTCAACACGTTGCTCCCCGCTTATCGTCTTGTGGACAAAGCGAAGAGTGGCACCACCGACGACGGCACTCCTTGGCTGATCCAGAGCTACGGCACCAATGATATGAGCGAAGCGACAGGCCTACTCATCGTCACTACCAGTGATGATGACTACGAGGGGCGCTGCCTCCCGATGCTCGTCTGCTTTGACAATAATGGTGCGCTCGCAGCCTTTGCCATCGCTGATCTCAATGCTAAGGGCAAGCTCATCTCCATCAGTAATGAGTATGGCGGCAACCAAGACCCCGCTACCACCAAGCCCTCGAAGAAGTCGCTCATCGGCAAGAAGGTCACCCCCGCTAGTCTCAAGCTACGCAAAGATGGCGGCTCTATAGACGCTGTCTCAGGCTCTACAGTTTCTTCGCGCGCTATCCTACAGGGCATCGCCCGGGCGCAGCGCATCTTTGTAGAGGCTTCTGCCAACGAATCAACTAAGTAATGCACCGCCATGAATAAGTATATCAAGACAATTACCAATGGTATCATTACGGAGAACCCCACCTTCGTGCTTCTCCTCGGTATGTGTCCTACCTTGGCGACCACCACATCGGCCATCAACGGACTCAGCATGGGACTAGCCACCACATTCGTGCTTATCTGCTCCAACGTGATGATCTCCCTCCTGAAGCGACTCATACCCGATGCCGTACGTATTCCCGCCTTTATCGTCGTCATCGCAGGCTTCGTGACCGTACTGCAGATGGTTATCAAGGCATACCTACCGGCGCTCGATCAGAGTCTGGGTATCTTCATCCCGCTGATCGTGGTCAACTGTATCGTCCTCGGACGTGCCGAGTCCACCGCCTCCAAGAGTAGCGTCGGCATATCACTTTTTGACGGTATCGGCATCGGACTAGGCTTTACCATCGGACTCACCCTCCTAGGCATCGTACGTGAGATGCTCGGCGGCGGTTCATTCTTCGGCATAACGACCTATCCCAACGACTTCTCCGCACTGCTCTTCGTACTGCCTCCGGGAGCCTTCATCGCTCTAGGACTACTCATCGGTATCTATCACGCGATCACCAAGAAGCAATAGATCAAACCAACGAGATGCAAAGGCTACCCCGTAGCCACAGCTCATCACACAGACACTTACTACTATGGAATTTATCATCATATTCATCGTTGCGGTCTTTGTCAACAACGTAGTCCTCTCCCAGTTCCTCGGTATCTGCCCCTTCTTAGGTGTCTCTAAGAAAGTCTCTACCGCCACAGGCATGGGAGCTGCCGTCACCTTCGTCTTGCTACTAGCGACGATGGTCACCTGGCTCGTACAGACCTATATATTAGTTCCACTGGAACTCGAATTCCTGCAGACAATCGCCTTCATCCTCGTCATCGCCACACTCGTGCAGATGATCGAGATGATCATCAAGAAGATCTCCCCCGCGCTCTATCAGGCGCTCGGTGTCTTCCTCCCGCTGATTACGACAAACTGCTGTGTACTCGGTGTTGCTATCCTCGTCATCCAGAAGGACTTCACCTACGCAGAGTCGCTCATGTATGCCGTCTCCATCGGTATCGGCTTCCTCCTCGCTATGGTCATCTTCGCCGGTATACGCGAGCAGCTAGCCAAGACCGGCAGTACGCCACGCGCTATGAAGGGCACCCCCATCGCCCTCATCACCGCTGGTATCCTAGCGATGGCCTTCATGGGCTTCTCAGGTCTAGCCAGTCTCTAATATCTAACTTCTAACCTCTAAGTATCCACGTGGAGAATGCAATTCCACGTGGATATTTTTTACTCCCCACGTAGGCGAGAAAAAACTCCTCCGAAGTTTCATTTGATTCTTCCGAAGTTTCATTTGATTCCTCCGAAGAGTTTTTCCACACCTCCGTGGGGATCATTTCGTCCCTCCGTGGGGATTTTTTCGTCCCACACGGGGTGGGAGATTTTTGTCCCATCAGTATGGGACAACCCTTTCGAGCTATTGGCCCTGTTGGCTGGACTCACTAGTTGCACTAGTGCTACTAGAGGCACTAGCCACACTAGCACTCTGATCCCTAATCTCTAATGTCCCTCCGATGGATAGGACCTCGCAAGAGGTCCGACGCATCGTAGCCGTCGGTCGGAGGGGCTACAGCCCCGAACGACCGATGGGG
>CAMCJO010000062.1 GCA_945875135.1 uncultured Porphyromonas sp. | reverse complement strand
TGGGTCTTGCTCGTCTAGAGCCATCAGCATGATAGCTAGCTCTGCGACAGAGGGCAGTCTCCACTCAGGTCCTAGTGTCTGACAGGCGTTTTCTGCATCCCAGTAAGGGGTGTATCCCAGTCTAATGTAAGCACCTCTGTTGTCCGTTTCATTAGATATAGTCTTCTTCCAAACGTAGAATGTGCGTGTAGGACGATTGAATATAGAGCGCTCGTTGTGCCTGGGGAGAGGTCCTCGGGATACCTTCATCGTGGATGGGCGGATGGACTTCTCCTCCAGATTGCAGGTGATCTTGTAGCTGTCGCCAGCATCCTCTCTGACAAACATTGGGGTCTCTGGCTCTATATAGGGTGAGCGCCCCCTTTGTGTGATGTGAGCCTTACCGAGCTTTCTGGCACAGCGGTAGTACATGTTGCCCTGGGCATACTTGCCACCCTTATTATAGGGTCTCACATAGTCTACGTACTTCCAGAAGTCATTTACCTCAGGTCCATTGCTAAACCCATTTATCGGCCAACTCACAGGGTCATAGATAGCCTCGGTGGCGTTGTAGAGTAGCTCTCCTTGGTAAATCATAGCGTTGTTGGACTGCTGGCCCGCTCTTGTACTGGTGACGAAGTGGCGGAAGTCGTCGTAGGGGTAGTGATCTAGGTAGAGGGGGTTGTCATTAGGGAGGCTAAACAGTCCGATGCCTAGAGATATATACTGGTAGAGTGCGGGTAGGTACCAGACCATCTCCTCTCGGTCTATGATGCCGTTGCCGTTTTCGTCTCGGTTATACTTCATACACTCTAGGTATGCCTGATGCTCAGCGTATCGAGTGGCCAGCCTATCGGTGGTGACTCTATAGCCATCTCGGGCTGGCTGCATGATTGTACTGTAAGCCATGTTGTCATTACCCCATAGTGGTGCTCGATTGAGCAGTGTCTCATAGTAAGCGTTGGCTCCATTAGCTACAGAGTTTTGTGAGGCAAGGTTGGTGATTTGTCCGCTTTGCATCCTACCCGTATCAAAGGTGTAGTAGGAGTGTGGCTGCTGTATGGCTTGGATACCAAAGGCTGAGTTGCCCATAGCGAATACATCCTGCTCCAGAGCGTAGTGCGTCACAATGGACTTCTGGCGGAAGAAGATGTCGGCCTTGGTGTACTGCGACTCCTGATCTCGACTGATCCTATGACCAGAGCCGCCACCCTTGTAAATAAATAGTCCGATGTAGCGGTCAGGATGATTGACGAATGTACGCCAGCCGTCCTGCTCCCAATCACCAGAGAAGTTGGCATTCTTTGGTTTAGTCCTGTAGTAGTACTCGTCTAGGTAGTAGGTGACGGTGGCTCCCGTATTCTTATACTTCGGTAGCTCCTTGAGGAACTCGTCTATGGTCAGTCCCTTATTATACGTGTCGTATGGGAGGATCGTAGCATTGGGATCCATGCGATTGTGAAATCTAAAGCGGATCCAGTCGTTGTCCATCCCCTCGGGCTTAGGACGGTTGAAGTCCTTGCCGGCTCTCTCCATATTATTACAGAAAGGGGTCTTGACGAGATATGCCATCTCACTGACATCTCGTAGGCGGGCTAGATCGTTGGGGGTGAAGGTCAGCACACCATAGCTAAAGGGGGCGTCACGCAGCTCTAGCTTCTTGTACTCTAGCACCTCACCGGTGACTGCCGTGTTGACCTCGTTGTCTTTAACCACTTCGGTGGCTAGCTCGCCGAGGCCATTGATCTTGATATTGTAGGTGTAGGAGCCATTGCTATCTGCCTCCCAGTTGTTTGCATTGTCATCGACATATCCTAGGTGGATGATGTAGTGCATCCTCTCAGCGACGATCCCAGACCTACCATCTGCATTCACCTTCCTAAACTCTCCTGTGATCTCCACATAGGTAGCGTAGGGATCGGCATAGACGAAGTCGCCATTCTTGACAAAGCTATCGCCAAAGGGCTCTTGGTTGATATGATACCGGCCAGCAGCACTAGGGTCTATAGTCTTCTCCTGCAGCTCTCTCATCTTGAAGCTGGGGCAGACCTTGTTGCCGAGGGTGCGCTTGCTATTGGGGGGTAGGTAAAAGGTAAACTCCTTGCCTCCCTCCTCCATCAGCATCAATTCACCCTGATCCTCGGGCTTTAGGCCGGGGTAGTAGTAGTTGTCATGTCCCGTCAGAGCCACAATAGGATCGGCTGCATAAGGCGTGGCCTGCTTGGGTATGTTGCGGATGTACCACTTCCTAGGTACAAATGTGATCTTCGAGCCGTCACCTGGATCTTCTGTAGAGATGATGAAGCGCACCTTAGCGTCGACGCGCTTCAGCGGAACGATGATCTGGGCGGTCTCAGTGACCTTGGCCTCTAAGGTGCCGATCATAAAGAAGGCAGGCTCGATGCGCTGTACTGTGGGCTTCTTAAGAGTAACTCGAAAGGCCTCCAAGTCGCTCAGTGAGTTGATCCCGTCTAGTGTGCCCCTCTCTACGCCATAGACGGTCATGTCAGCACCGTAATTGGCCACAAGTGCGAAGGTGTAGGTGGCGTTTTTGAGTAGATGCAGCTTCTTGCTAAACTCCTTTTGAGATCCAGGCGTCATGACAGACTGAGCATCGGGTACATCCACCTGATCACGGTGTACCAGAGTGCCATCCTTGGCAAAGACCATCAGATAGAGGTTCTTTACGTTGTTTTCTACACGCTCGTCTGCAGCAGCGCGTAGCATATCGTGCGGAGAGAATGCACTCAGCCCTGCGCATACGCTGACCTCTACCTCCTCCCCATCACATAGGTCGTTATTGCGGTCTGCGACACAGGATGTCACACCCACTGCTAGAGCGAGGAGGAGAGCGGCTAGGGCAATAGTGCTATATATCTTATTCATAGTCTTGTCTGTACTATATATCAAACGAATGGTTCGGTCTCGATCGTCTTCTCATCCCATGGAATGAGCTGATACTTTACGGAGACTTCCTGCAGGCTGATGATTAGGCTCAGCTTGTAGTTGTAGCTCGGGTATAGGTCTCCTGGGCCTGGCTTGACGACGCCTCTAGCCACAGCTGTATTGTCGTCTCCTGTGCTGATCGGGAAGCGAGCTGTCAGTCTCTCTCCATTAGATAGATTGAGGATGAGGTCTACTTTAGGCTGCTGCGCATTGCTGAGCTGCCATAGGGAGCTAAAGATCGGTGCCGAGTAGACGATGACATCGGCCGCCTTAGTCGTACCATAGGTCGGTATCGTGGATGTAGATAGTGATGTGGCTGGGATATCGCAGCTCCAGCTACCCTGGGGTTGACTGATACTAGCGAATTGCTGCGTGTCTATCCGCTTGAAGGGCGTCGCTTTGGTAAAGAAGAAGTTGTACGCCTGCGAGAGATTGGCAAAGCTGATGGTAGCTTGGGTCACTGAGACGCTATGCGTATCCCAATACCTCCGAGTAGGCTCGTCTACAAAGAGTCGCACCTCGACTCGGCTCATCTGCGGGTATAGCGTGATCACCTTGGGGATCGTCTGAGTAGCTTTGCTGTGCACGATCTCGCTGTATCCGCTATAGATGATATTAGCGTCGGTGGTGGTGTGTCCCCCGACCTTAGCCACGAGGTCTTGTAGCTGGTACTCGTGAGAGAACTTGGGGATGGCAAACTGCGACACGCCAGCGCCGTCGAAGTCGGTCGTTACGCCAGAGGCTCCCAGCGTGGGGAAGACGACATAGTTTAAGGCGTCAAACCGATCGTCGGTCTCTCCCTTAGGACTGATGGCATAAGCGTAGAGCCTCTTGGAGCCCGGAGTGATAGCGGGGAATGTGAAAGTGACATCACGATTGAAGTCTACCTTGCGTGCTTGCTGTGCCTCCACGAGGCCCTCGTTATTGACCACACATAGCATGACACGTGTGGGCTGTATCTTATTAGGGTCGGCAGCACCGACACCAGCACTTCGCAAGCTAAAGGTACAGTACAGTGGGAGTGGCTCTTTGTCTGCCACCAGTTGACTGTCTCTCTTGCTGCAGGCAGTAAGAGCGAGTAAGATCTGCAGTACTGCCAGAATGGTTATGTATTTATGCCCCTTCATAGTCTGTCGCTATTAGAATACAGGGTTTACGCCTACCTCTGTCCATGGAGCGACTTGGATCACAGTACCAGGACAGGAATAGAAGAATGTGATATCGGTCTCTTGCTTAGTTAGGTCTACGTCTGTAGCCTTAGTACGTAAGTATTCGCCGAGGTTAAGGGTGTGGAGTACTTTGCCAGACGTTTTGTCTAGCAGCTCGAAGGTGATCCGATCTACGGCCTTGGGGTCAAATCTTAGCATCGCCCCTGGTATAATCATCCGACCGTTTTGATCCTCTGTGAAGTCCTCAAAGAGATAGGTGACCTGCCTCTCCGTCAAGAGATGCCCCGCGACATCGCAGAGACCTGGTACGACTCCTATCCTCCACTGATATTGGTGCTTGGTAAAGTCAAAGCTCTCCTTGTCTAGACCTACATAGACATTGTAGTGGACAGCGTAGAGCCTCACGTAGTCTATCTCGCTACTAAAAGCTTCGCGCCCCTCAATGATCGCGCTGCCTAGATAGAGGTGGTCGTTGATACCAGACTCATCTCCAGTAAAAGCTATCGGCTCTCCGAATCTTATATCTTGGCCAGCAGGTGAGTCTGTACCTTGGATCGATGTCTTGTCAGAGACATTGCCTATGGCTACGACTTTGTACTTACTGCCTGACTTAAGATTGAAGTTGACAATAGGCGTGGGATCGGAGGGCGTGTCGGTATCAATATCTTGACGCTCTACGAGTGCGCCTGAGTTGGCGTCGTATATGTACAGCTGCACAGTCTTGATGTACTCGGGTAGCACCTCTGTGGTACCATCCGCATGATATGAGAGTGCTATGCGATTGGTATAGCACTTTGATAAGTCATCTCTCAGACAACTACTCAACAACAGCGTGGTAGTCAATGTGAGAGCTACTAGCGTCCAAACATGTCTTTTCATAATCATACTACATTAAGTGCTGTGACATCGCTGTACTGCAGCGAGCCATGAGAGTTAAGAGGAGGGGGAGACTCGGGCACTATCGTCCCGAAGTCTCCACGCCTCTTAGTGCTTGTACACCGTAGGTGATCAGTGTGGTGATTACTCTGCGATAGGTGTTACATTAACCTCCGTCCAGTCTGCTACTGTGACTCTGACGATTAGGTTAAACTTGTCGTTGTTGATATCGGGCTTACCATTGCCTGGTACTGTAGGATCGTCAGACTGTACGATGATACCATTGCCGTTGTTGATCTTGCTCATATCAATGTTGAGTAGCTGAGACTCCTTGAATGCTGCATCTAGCTCGTAACCGACGAAGTTGACAAACTGGTGGTCCTCATCGACATGAGTGCCCTTGAAGTAGAAGTGTAGGCCAGGAGCCACGCCCTTAGTCTTAAGGTCCTTACCTAGAGCCTGCTTAGCAAAGAAGTTGAACGCAAGAACCTTTGCGTCAGCACCAGCAAATGCTGTGGTGAAGCCAGCAGCGTTGAAGTATGAAGCAACAGCTGTTACGTCCTTACCGCCGATCGTTAGCGAACCATCTGTGCGCTCATAAGAGCCTGCGTATGTGGTAGCGTTGAGTCGCTCAGTAACCTCCTTAGAGCTTAGCTTGAGGATGTGGTCGAAGTTGTTCATGAAGACACCCTTATTCTCATCAGTAACCCTGACTACTTTCCAAGTGTCAAGCCAGTTGCCTGTAGGCTGACCATTGTTGTAAGAGCCAAACTTAGCGTGCTGATCCTGGACATACTGAGCATCGTTTGCGTCGTATGTACGACCTGTACCTGGGTGATTCTTAACGTACTCCTTCTTCCAAGCGATGAATGCCTCCTTAGCGGCCTCATCCTTGAACTCGATCGTAGAGAAGACGGTAGCAACCTGGAAGCGGCTCATATCACCGTCGAGCTTGAAGCTGACCTTCTTGACATTAGCCTTATCCTGTGCTGGGTCTGGATCGATAGGCTCTACACCCATAGCCTCGACAGGCTTGTTCATCTCGGCGTAGACAGCCTCGTTTGCCTTAGAGAGGATAGAGACCTCTAGCTCATTGACATTCTCGCCTACAGTTAGAGCTGTACCTTGTGGGTTGACCACAACGGAAGCACGCGTTACCGTAGCGTCTATGCCAACGAACTTGTAGCCACCCTTCTGGCCAATCTCCTGAGCGGAGGTCAGCTTATTGAAGTCGTCACTTCCTGTTGCAAATCGCTTTGCAGTCAAGATGCTACCATCTGTAGTCGTCAGATAGACATCTACATTAGCGATAGACGCCTTACCAGCCTTGACTAGATCTTGAGGATCTGCCATAGCAGCACGTAGGTTGTCACCGAGGTCGAGAGATACGATCACATCCTGTGGCTTCGTATTTACTTGGTCTGAGACGCCCTTGTCCTTGTTACAAGAGGTCAGCAAGAGTGCACCCATCATTAGGAGTGCGAGAAAACTTTTTGTCTTCATTGTTATTTGATTAAAGTGAATATATCCGTTTTGTTTCTGTTGTATCGTGTATTGCTATTGTCTTTCTATAATGCTCTTGGCGTCAGCGTTGCCTGCTTGTGCAGCCTTGTGTAGCAGCTCATCTGCTGCTGCCATATTGCCTCTCATATTCTCAGCTATAGCCTTGAGGAAGAGGACGACCCCATCTTCTGATAGGTTGGCCAAGACGGTGAGTGCCTGCTCAGCGTTCTGATCATACTTGAGGAGTGAGGTGGCATAGTTGAGAGCCGCCTCACGATCTTTCGGATAGATGCGATAAGCCGTAGCGTAGATGCTCGTGGGGTTCAGCCCCTTGGCTATGTAGTACACCTGAGCCAGCTGATAGAGCTCCCAGCTACTGAGTAGCTCAGGCTTGCTCTGATAGATCCTTGGCAACTCTTCGGTCGTATAGGGACGCACATCATATCTCATCTTAAATATGGTGCGACGTAGTGGCGGGTAGACACTCTGGAGTAGCTCGTTGTAGACACGACCACCCTCGAGCGCCTTGATATCACGCTCCCGCTCGAGGTCCGTGCTATACCGATCTATGATAGCGACGACCTCGTCAGAGTAACTATAGGTACCCGCTACGAGAGCATCTCTCAGCCCTTGCCAGTCCTCACCATTACCCTTTACCTCGAAGCGTGCGCTCTGACGTAGCTGAGGGTACTTCTGCTCAATCATCTTAGCGAGTACCTCCGAGCGAGCCTGTGAGAGGGTTCGGTTTTGGTTGAAGTCGCCCTCTGGCGATGCATATCCCGTGATATAGACATCACCGATGGTGGCACCCGAGCTGGCCAGCTTGAGAGCCTTTGTGATGAAGTCGTTGATGCGATTTATCTCAGAGGCATTGTTTGCAAAGTCTCTGATCAGCTCAGAGCGAGCTACTCTAAACTCTACGTGAGAGACCATCTCCTCCTCATAGCTCTTTTGCTCTACCTTGACAGGCTCATAGTCATAGTACTTGTAGTCCTCAGGGCTTAGGAGCTTTACATCGGCAAAGTCTCTAACCATATCCACGCTATAGCTCTCGCAGTCTACACAGCCGAAAGCCTGCTCTACGATGCGTATCTTGCCGCTGCTCATCCAGTACTCAAAGGGTACTGTGCGCTCGATATGTATCGGAGACTTAGCGACCTCTCTGCGGGTTCTCACCTCGCTCATAGGTATACCAGCGGGTAGCTCCTGCTTGAGGCTCACAGCACGCTGGAGTGCCTTCATGCGCAGAGCACCAGCTACATAGTAAGTACCTAGACTCAGCTCTTGGGTCCCATCTGCCGAGACAAAGCGTGGCGTCAAGATGACTACCTCCTGCGCGCTGATAGAGCTGCGCAGAGGCTTGATGTCTAGAGATAGTATCATCTGCTTCCCATCTAGCGATCTGGATGCCGATAGATGATGATAATCCCAGCGAGGAGAGATGCCCTCCTGTGCACTCATCCATAGTGGCGTGCATAGGGCGAGCAGTAGTATAGCGATCTTAGTGCGTCTTATAGTACTCATAGTTACGCTCGTATCTTACTTGATCAAATAGACAAATGATATCGCAGCCTTTGTCGGGCCTAGATAGTTAGCCACGCCATCGTTGAGCTTGTCGCCACAGCGGACGCACTCAAACTTGTCGTAGTGGATCCAGTTGTACCCCAAGCCTAGCTGCGCCTCCATGCTCCAGCGCTTGCTGAGGATCAAGTGATAGCCAGCCGAGAGACCAGCTCCTACGAAGTACCCCTCGTAGCGATGATCCTTCATGAGTCCGTTCTTGTTCTCTAGGACAAATGGGATATTTACACTCCCCAGATTGAAAGCACCACCCTGACTATGCAGACCAAAGAAGAGTCCGTTAAAAGCCTCACAAGTCCAGTACCTCACCTCAGGCTGTACGAGCCAGTGACTGATCTTCTTCGTCTTATAGCGGTCGGATGAGGGGTCTGTGCTATAGAAAAAGAAGTTAGCACCACCACCCAGCTCCATACTCCATCGTGGAGCCAGTCGTAGCTCCAGTGACAAGTTAGGACTCTGCAGAGCTCCGCCATAGAGCAGGTTGGTCTTGAGTGCCACTTGTTGTGCCACTCCATGAGTGGGTAGCAGGAGTAGTAGACAGCTTGATAAAAGGGCTAAAAAGACCCTCTGCGTGGTACGATAATAATGCATCATAAGATAGATCTAAATCGTATGGGTATGTATCAGATATGGTGTATAAGTGAGGTCTCTCCCAGAGTGGACCTCTCAAGAGTAGCCACACACATCAAGACACGACAAATGAGGTAGAGCGATAGGGTCGCTTTACCTAAAAAGCCGTGTACAAGGATGAGTAGCCCAGAGGTCGTCTGAGGGCATCGTGTGATGATAGCGAAATGGTGCGGAGGCTGCTCCCCCCCCGAGCGGAGATTGCTACTCTCTCTCTCTCTCTCTCTCTCTCTCTCTCTCTCTCTCTCTAGCGTTATGAGCTTTTTGCACATATCTATAGCACGTCACCGACTCCTTCTCACGCTCTTGAAGAGACGAAGAGCCAGTGGAGGCGGGGAGCCAACTAGACAGAAGCTGCATCATGGATGGATGTCCCCATGTAGCATTCGGTCGTTGTTCCCGATGATAGACTGTGCTAAAAGCGATGTTTAATAGGTTAGTACTCATTTGCTGTATAAGTGAAAGAGTAGATTTTCCACTGATTTCGGTGCAAAGGTAGGGAAAAATTATAAATGTGACTTGACAAATTCAATATATGTATTGACACTTTCAATCTGCGAATGTTTTTTTTTGAGGACAAGGGAGGGGGAGCTAAAGGGTATGGGTTAGGGCTTTTGCTAATTATTGCTGTCTGGTAAGTGTTTTTGGGGGGAGGCTCGAGTAGATCCTCCTGCAGAAATGACCTAACGATCAGTTCATCAGCGTGAAACTAAAG
>CAMCJO010000061.1 GCA_945875135.1 uncultured Porphyromonas sp. | reverse complement strand
CGAAGTTTCATTTCATTCCTCCGAAGTTTCATTTCATTCCTCCGAGGAATTTTTTATTCCCCACGTGGGCATTTCGAAATATCTAGGTGGAAATCACTTTTCCCCGACAGAGCCCCGTATCGATATGTAGTCAGTTCTAAATTATTGTAACGAGCCGCCGTTGAATGTGCCTTGGGGTGTCGGAGTGGAGTGAGGTGGTGCATCACCTATTTTTGTACCTTTGTGCTACTCACTACAATAAAAAAGAAGCGGCCTCCGCTATGAGAGACCGCCAGCTTGTTATTTTCACTATGACTGATCAGGAGATTATAGTACACGACAAGACCTTTGTACCATACATCAAGGGAGAGCAGCTGCGTGCAGCCTCACGGCGACTGGCGGAGCAGATACGCCAAGACACGGAGGGACGTGATCCACTCTTCGTCTGCATTATGAACGGCTCCTTCATGTTTGCCGCAGAACTGTTGCAGGCGATCAACACCACTGCGGAGGTCGCCTTCGCGCGCTACTCGAGCTACTCTGGCATGGGGAGCACTTACCAGCTTAAGGAGGTGATGCCCGTGACAGCACCGCTAGCGGGTCGCATGGTCATCGTCATAGAGGATCTGATCGACACGGGCTTTACGATGATGAAGCTCAAGGAGAAGTTTCTTGCCGACGGTGCTGCCGAGGTACGCATAGTCACTATGCTACTCAAGCCCGAGGCGCTCCAGTGTCCTATCCATGCCGACTATGTGGGGATGGAGATCCACAACAGCTTCATCGTCGGGCACGGCCTCGACTACAACGAGCAGGGGCGTATGCTCGATGATATCTACATACTTAAAGAGTAATCATACAGGAATAATCATACGGTCCACAGAGACCATCCAAACCATTACTAAAAGCAATGATCCACGTAATAATCTTCGGCGCACCGGGTGCTGGCAAGGGTACACAGAGCCAATTCATCGAGCAGCATTACCACCTAGAGCATATCTCTACTGGCGACCTACTCCGACAGGAGATCGCTCGCCAGTCGCCTCTAGGCAAGCGCGTACAGAGTATCATCTCCCAGGGGCATCTAGTAGATGACGCTACGATTATCGATCTTATAGCCAATGAGCTGCACCATCTGCCCGAGGGGATCGATGGGGTTATCTTCGACGGCTTCCCCCGTACGGTAGCACAGGCTGAGGCACTCGATGCACTCCTAGAGAAGGATAAGACGAGCGTGGATTGCTTGATCGAGCTCAAGGTGCCCGAAGAGGAGCTACGGACACGACTACTCAGTCGTGCTAAGATCGAGGGACGTGCCGATGATACGCCCGAGGTGATCGCCGACCGCATACGCGTCTACAATGAGCGCACACTCCCGATTGTGGACTACTACCACCGCAAGGGGGTACACTACGAGGTGCCTGGTACCGGCTCCATAGAGGAGATCACGGAGGCTATCTTCGTATCGATAGACAAGAGCTTACAGCACAACAAGTAAACCAATGGCAGGTGAGAGCAACTTTGTAGACTACGTCAAGATCTATCTTCGCTCGGGCAAGGGCGGGAGAGGATCGGCACACTTTCGTCGTGAGAAGTACATCCCCAAGGGTGGTCCCGACGGAGGTGACGGTGGTCGTGGCGGTAGCATCTATATAGAGGCCAACCAAAACTACTGGACGCTCCTACACCTGCGCTACAACCGTCATATCATCGCCGAGAGTGGCGAGGCAGGCGGTGCTAAGCTTCAGACGGGCGCCGATGCACCCGACATTGTGATCGAGGTGCCTTGCGGGACGAGCGTACATGATGCCACGACGGGCGAGTTTATCCTAGATGTGTCGCAGCATGGTGAGCGGCACCTCCTCCTCCCAGGCGGTCGTGGAGGCAAGGGTAATAACTTCTTCAAGACCTCGACAAATCAAGCACCTCGCTACGCACAGCCTGGTGAACCGAGTCAGGAGCGTCTCGTGGTACTGCAGCTCAAGACGCTGGCCGACGTGGGACTGGTTGGGCTACCCAATGCGGGTAAGTCTACACTCCTAGCAGCGCTCTCAGCTGCGAAGCCTAAAATTGCGGACTACCCCTTCACCACGCTACAACCGAACCTAGGGATGGTCTCTTATCGTGACAACCGTTCTTTCGTCATGGCGGACATTCCCGGCATCATCGAGGGTGCCGCCGAGGGTAAGGGGCTGGGGCTTCGCTTCCTCAGACACATCGAGCGCAACTCGATCCTGCTCTTTATGGTGCCTATCGACAGCCCCGACATCGTAGCCGAGTACCGGATGCTATGCCGTGAGCTGGAGGAGTATAATCCAGGACTGATCGACAAGCGACACATCCTAGCGATCACCAAGATAGACATGGCAGATAGTGAGCTTATCGACCTAGTCTCGGAGACGCTACCCGAGGATGTACCGACGATCTTTATCTCTGCAGTGGCGCAGCGAGGACTGACTGAGCTGAAGGATCTGATATGGCGAGAGATCAATGCCCCCTCGCTACATGATCCGAACGAGATCCTGCGCCAACCGCTCAACGACCGCACGACACAAGAGGACGATGATCCAGATAATCCGCTGCCTAAGCTGAAAGTAGAGGAAGATCACGACCTCATAGATGACATCATCTGGGAGGAGTAACTGCCTACTAAGGATGATGGTCACAATACTTTATCTTATAACTACTAACCTAGCATATATCCTATGAACTATCATCAATACAGTACCCCTGAGCTAGTCACGACGCAGCTCGCACAGTTTATCGCTGAGGCCGTTGAGGCGACCGAAGGCGACTTTCACCTAGCACTCTCACTAGAGGCGCATGCGGAGGTCTTGGCAAAGGCACTCACCTCAGAGCCTTGGCGCAGCCGTATCGACTGGCAGCGGGTACACTTCTACCTCCTTCACGAGCAGCTGGGCGAAGCCGATCTAGCGCATCGCACGCTGCTACAGCGTCTGCTCTTCCATCCGCTACAGATCCCTGCGGAGCATATCCACGCTGTGGAGGAGGCTGCACAAGAGCCCGCACAGGCTGCGACCGCTCTGCAGCAGCATGTAGCGGAGCGTGTAAGCCATCTAGATGGTCGTCCGCAGTTTGACCTAGCCCTCCTCGAGATGGGTGTGGATGGTCACCTCGCTGGGGTCTATCCCGACCAGGTGGAGCTGTATATCTCAGACGACGTCTTTGCGCCTAACGAGATGACCACCGAGCAGGGTGAGCAGCGTCAGCTGGTTACTGTCACGCTCGAGGCACTCGAAGAGTCTAAGCGGCTGGTCTTCCTCGCACTCGGACAAGACGTGCGCCACGCTGTGGGGCACATTATCAATCTGCTCCCCGAGGCGAAGGCTTATCCCGCCAACTTCCTTGCGGCAAAGATCCCCTGGGTACATCTTTTTGCCGATGATCAGGCGATGCGTGAGAAGTCGTACGCGATCTATTAGTCCTCTGTATGAAAGAGTTTATCAAGACTTCTCAATCGAGTGAGCGCACGATCCTCGTGGGGCTCATCACTCCCGACGTGTCGGAGACGCAGGCGGAGGAGTATCTTGATGAGCTGGCCTTCCTCTCTGAGACTGCGGGTGCGGAACCGGTGGCGCGCTTCTTACAGCGTCTCGACACACCTAACCCCGCCACCTTTGTGGGCAAAGGCAAGCTCGACGAGATCGCCGAGTATGTCTCTGCCCATGAAGTGGGGCTGGCCATCTTTGACGATGAGCTAGCACCCAATCAGCTGCGTAACATAGAGCGTCAGCTGGGCATACGCATCCTCGACCGCACCTCGCTCATCCTCGACATCTTTGCCACGCGAGCACAGACGGCACACGCCAAGACGCAGGTAGAGATGGCGCAGTACCAGTACATGCTACCACGTCTGACCCGACTGTGGACGCACCTCGAGCGGCAGCGTGGTGGTAACATCGGGCTGCGTGGTCCAGGCGAGACGCAGCTAGAGACCGACCGACGGATCATCCTACGCAAGATCTCACAGCTCAAGGAGCAGCTCAAGAAGATCGACAAGCAGAAGAGCGTACAGCGACAGAATCGTGGTAAGATGGTGCGCGTCGCTCTCGTTGGTTATACCAATGTGGGTAAGTCTACGCTGATGAACGTCCTCGCTAAGAGCGACATCTTTGCCGAAAACAAGCTCTTTGCGACGCTCGACACGACCGTTCGCAAGGTCGTTTTGGGCAACCTCCCCTTCCTCCTAGCCGACACGGTGGGCTTCATACGCAAGCTCCCGACACAGCTGGTGGAGTCGTTCAAGAGTACCCTCGACGAGGTACGCGAGTCAGACCTCATCCTGCACGTTGTGGACATCTCCCACCCAGAGTTCGAAGATCAGATAGCTGTAGTCACCGAGACGCTCCGAGAGATCGACGCCCTGGGTGACAAACCGCAGATACTCGTCTTCAACAAGATCGATGCTTACCAGCATATTCCCAAAGATCCTGACGATCTGACACCCGCGACCAAGCTCAACCGCACACGGGAGGAGCTGGAGAAGAGCTGGATGGCGCGTATGGGCAACGACTGCACCTTTATCTCGGCACGCACAGGCGAGGGTATGGACGAGCTGCGACGGCTCCTCTACGAGCGTGTCAAGGAGATCCACATACAGCGCTACCCCTACAACGACTTCCTCTACCAGGACTATAGCGATCTGATGGACGATGGCGCAGAGTAACCAGCTCACACGATGGCAGCGACTACGGCTTCGGCTGATGCGCTTTACATTGCGGGGCTTGGCACGCTTGCCCCGCTCTTTCGTTGATCGCGTACTGGTGCCTACCCTCGACTGGCTGCTCTATCATCTCTTTAAGTACCGCCGTCAGGTGGTAGAGGAAAACATTCGCCTCACCCTTACACACCTCTCGCCTGCTGAGCAAAAGGAGGTCGGCAGACGCTTCTATCGTCATCTTGCGGAGCTCATGCTTCACGAGGCGCAGTACGCTTACGGCTCAGACGAGCAGGTGCGCCGGCTCTTTCGTCTCGAGCAGACGGAGCTCCTGGATCAGCTTTACGAGGCGGGACATAGACAGCTCTTCGTCCTCTTGGGGCACATTGGTCCCTGGGAGCTGATGGGCTCCTCGGCACTACACCTAGACCGGAGCCGCTATCAGCTGCATGTCATCTACAAGCGACTGCACAACCCTATCGCCGATCAGCTCACCCATGAGATGCGAGAGCAGCATTACGCTGAGTGCATTGAGATGATGCAACTGGCTCGTACGATGGTGCGTCATCGTAGCGAACAGACCGATGAGCGTATGCAGATCTACTGCCTACTAGCCGACCAATCGCCGGACTACGAGCAGGTGCGCTATGCTACGTCGCTCTTCGGGCGTACCACCCCCTTTGTCACAGGGTGGAGTCATCTAGCCATCAAGTTGCAGATACCGATCCTCTTCTATGAGATACGTCATGACGACCAGGCTAAGCAATGGGTCGGCACCTTCCGGCTACTCTGTGAGCATCCGACCGACAAGCTACAGCATCAGCTCGTCGACGACTATGTGACACTGCTAGAGGAAAACATTCGCCTAGCACCCCACCGCTGGCTCTGGAGCCACAAGCGCTGGCGCTTTGACCCGCACGACTTCCCGCAGATGGTCTACTCACCACGATGCGACGACTTATCTCTATAGTACGCTGATGCCTTCACACACCGCCATCACCAGAGAGCGCGCTCTCGCCAGTCGCCTAGCACGCTTTGCCTCTCGCTACTTCCTGCTGATCGTCGTAGCGGTAGCCCTTGTCGTCGCCCTCGTCGTTGCCCTCACGGGAGCTTATCCTCATCGCACGCCCGAGACGCTACTGGCGCGAGACATCCTGACCTACCAGCCCCTACTGCTGACGGTCGCCGTGCTCCTCTCCATGGGGGCGGTACTACTGCCGTGGCTTGAGGCAAAAGGGGCGCCCCGTGCTACTGGAGCAAAGCTCGACTACCGGCATCACTTCGTTCCCCTCCTCTGCTTTGGCTTAGGCTACGCCAATCTATTGCTCGGGGTGGTCGACAGCTACCTCGGACTGCAGACGCTCTTCCTCATCGGGATGATTGTGGACAACCGCTGGGAGGAACGAGCAAGCCTCTGCCGTCCACTCCGCCAGCGCATTGTTTTCCCTCTGGCTCTCACAGCTGCGCTCTATATCCTCTATACAGCAGTCGTTGCCGTTGGCTGGTCCGCAAATAAAGAGATTGCGATCGACTATTGGAGCCACGAAGTCTGGCTACTCGCGATCCCGCTCTACTTCCTCATATATAGTGGTCCGTCGGAGCGTCTCACGCAGAGCTTTTGGCAAGCGGTCCTACGCATCGCATGGGTCTACTTGGTCGTCTTTCTCATCTTCTATTACAGCGTCTTGATCAGCTGTGGCACCAGTCCGCTCATCACGCTCACACTCAACAAAGGCTACCTCAGCGAGGCGGGCTTCGTTACCGATAGCTCCCACATGCTGATGCCTTTTACCTTCACGCACTACACCTATCTAGGCGTTTACCTGCTGATCCCCGTTGTGATGAGTATCTGTAGTCGTGAGCGCACGCTGCGCCTTCACGCCTACGCTGTGCTACTCGCCATCGTCCTCTACGGTTATGCCCTGCAAGCGCGCTACCTGCTACTCATGGCTGTCGCTGTCGGTGGCTATGCGCTCCTTTATCAGATCACAGCGCGGATACAAGGAGCCAAGCATACGGGTCGCCTGGCTGCTTACGCCATACTCTCGGGAGCTCTCCTCCTGACGCTCGTCTACACCACTTCGCCCTATCTGATGCATGGCTATCTCGATGGCACGGTACGCAACGATGCGCTACTGATTAGCTATCAAGCAGTCCATGATGTGCCCATACTGATCGGTGGTGGACTAGACTACGCCTACACGCTACTGCAGACGCTACCCTTCGGGACTGCTGAAGAGCCACATCTCTTCCACTTTCACAATCAATATATGCAGACGCTCGTGCAGAGTGGCATCGTCGGACTCATGCTCTGGCTCTCACTCCTCGGCTCCATGCTCTGGATAGCTCGTAAGCGACACCATAGCGCCCTCATCGTTGTGATCTCGCTCTGGATCATCCTCTGCAATGTAGACCTCGTCAGCTACCTCCCTGAGTACCTCATCGGGATGCTCTTCCTCCTCTGTCTGGCACTCTCCTCAGATGTCTCTCTTGAGAAAAGCGTAAAGACAGTCCCTATATGTGAGTAAAATATGTATCTTTGTGGGTGAGGTCAGGTGGTGACACATCAAGCCTTGTAGGTAAAACAACAGATACACTAGATATGGCAACAAAGAAAAAGATTCAGTTTAGCCTCGTATACAGAGATATGTGGCAATCCTCAGGCAAGTTCCAGCCACGCGCTGAGCAACTAGCAGCGATCGCACCGCTCATCATCGAGATGGGTTGCTTCGCTCGTGTCGAGACGAATGGTGGAGCCTTCGAGCAGGTCAAGCTACTCGCTGGCGAAAACCCTAATGACGCTGTACGCGCCTTTACCAAGCCTCTCAACGAGGCGGGCATCAAGACACACATGCTAGACCGTGGTCTCAACGGACTACGCATGTACCCCGTACCGGCCGACGTCCGCAAGATGATGTACCGTGTCAAGCATGCGCAGGGGGTAGACATCACACGTATCTTCGACGGTCTCAACGACCCGCGCAACATCATCCCCTCCATACACTATGCCAAGGAGGCGGGCATGACCGCTCAGGCGACACTCTGTATCACCTACTCCCCGATACATACGATCGAGTACTACTCTACGCTAGCCGACAAGCTCATCGAGGCTGGCGCTGATGAGATCTGTCTCAAGGATATGGCCGGCATCGGTCGTCCACACTTCCTCGGGCAACTCGTCAAGTCGATCAAGTCTAAGCACCCCGACACGATCATTCAGTATCACGGACACTCGGGCCCAGGCTTTTCTGTAGCCTCTATGCTAGAGGTGTGCGAAAACGGTGCCGACATCATAGACGTTGCCATGGAGCCTATCTCTTGGGGTAAGATCCACCCCGACGTGATCACCATCCGTGAGATGCTCTACGATGCGGGCTTTGATGTACCTGAGATCAATATGGACGCCTACATGCGCGCTCGTACGATGACTCAGAGCTTTATCGATGACTTCCTCGGTTACTTCATGGGCTCGACCAATAAGGAGACCTCTTCGCTACTAGTCGGTTGCGGTTTGCCGGGCGGTATGATGGGCTCCATGATGGCCGACCTCAAGGGCGTCCACTCAGGTATCAATATGTACCTGCGCAATCACGACCAGCCAGAGCTATCGATCGATGACCTACTGGTCAAGCTCTTTAACGAGGTCGCTTACGTATGGCCACGTGTCGGTTATCCCCCACTAGTCACTCCCTTCAGCCAGTATGTCAAGAACATTGCTCTGATGAACGTCTACAACATGACGCAGGGCAAGGGACGCTGGCTAGCCATAGACCAGAACATGTGGAACATGATCCTCGGCAAGGCTGGTCGTATCCCCGGAAAGATCGATCCCGAGCTCGTGGCTCTCGCCAAGGAGAAGGGCCTAGAGTTCTCCGATGCCGACCCACAGCAGTTCTACCCCGATGCGCTGGATGAGTTCCGCAAGGAGATGAAGGAAAACGGCTGGGAGTTTGGTCCTGACGACGAGGAGCTCTTCGAGCTGGCTATGCACCCCGAGCAGTACAGACGTTACAAGAGTGGCGACCTGCGTCGTGAGTTTGAGGACTCTCTCGCTAAGGCTAAGGCTGATGCACTAGCTAAGAAGGGCTTCGACGAGAGCGACATCAAGAAGGCTATGCGTGCTGGTACGCAGATGATCCCTGCTCCAACGACCGGTACCGTCCTCTGGGAGGTCGATCCGACCGAAGGCTCGATGGCACCAGCCACCGGCACGGAGTATGTCACGGGGCAACCATTCTGCTATATCGAGACTCCATTTGGTCAGGTAGAGCGTGTCAACACGAACTTCACGGGCAAGCTCATTGAGGTCTGTGTAGGTCAGGGTCAGACCGTCCGCAAGGGCGACGAGCTAGCCTACATCAAGCCCGCCGAAAAGGAGGAGCACTACCCCGACTATCAGCCCCCGATCAAGCGTATCGAGGAGGAGGCTACGACACGTCAGCGTGAGCGTCGTCCCCTAGGGCGCTAAGGCGCACAGGTACACACCGACGCACAATCGCAATATGTCGTCTTGCGGACGTACCATCAGGTACCCGCAAGGCGACATATTTACGTATAGCCCGCAATGCACGGACTCTTGACGAGTAGCCCTTTGTAGGGGGCTGTGTCAAAAGTCTCTCCCCAACAGAAAGTAAAAGACAGAGGATCTTGCATCTTTCGGTGTTTATTTTTAGAGCTAAACACTTGCTTATCTAGTTAGTTTTTAGTAACTTAGCGGTATAAACGAGAGGTCCCTAACTAATGGAAAAACGTCACTTCCGACCCTATATACAGAATCAGATAGTCCT
>CAMCJO010000060.1 GCA_945875135.1 uncultured Porphyromonas sp. | reverse complement strand
CCCCGACGAGGACCTCAACCTGATCCAAAGGGTCTACAAGCCCAAAGAGGTACACCAAGATGTGCCCGATTCAAATATGACCAAGGTCGGTGGCGTCTTCATACATCAATGGGAGAAGATGCCCGAGACACCGCCGCCAACAGTTGCAGACGAAGAGAACGCCTCCGCCGAGACGCCCCCACCAGATCCGCTCCAGACGAAGATCAACTACCTCCTCTACCGTATCATCCCCTCCATACGAGTGCGCGGCTATAAGCTCTCGGACATCGCCATCCTAACGCCAAACAACGACACGCTCCAGCGGATCGCTCAGGCTATCATCCAGTACAACAAAGAGCGCGAAAAGGAGGGAAACGAACACCTGCAACCACTCGCCTTCGTATCCCGTGAGATGCTCTCACTAGATGCCAACCCGCTCTATCGGCTCATCGTTGAGATCATGCAGAGCGTCCTAGTCAACGCGGGGGCCAGCGAGGAGCTTTACAGCAAGAGCTTCGAGCACCGACTAGCCGTAACGCATTATGCCGAGCTAGCTCGTGGCCTCAGTGACTCACCCGCCCTAGACCTCGCACGCTGCTACCAAGAGGGGCTGAGTGCCTCGCTCTACGAGCTAACCTTACTGATCGTCGAGGAGCTCCGTCCCCTCATCACCTCTGCTGACCAGCCCTACATAGACGCACTCCTAGACACTGTCCAGGACTACAGCCAGGACAACTACGTAGACCTGCAGGGCTTCCTCGAGTGGCTAGAGACCCACACCCCCAGACTAAGCTTAGAGACACAAGACGCCCTGCAGCTCCTCACCATACACTCGGCCAAGGGGCTCGGCTTTCCCGTCGTTTGCCTCCTTGAGTACAAGATGAGGCTACTAGAGCATACGGATACTATCTGGTGTCGCGATGAGGAGACTATGGCTAAACTGCACAAGCTCCTAGGCGAAAGCGTCGAGATCCCCGCTTTACTCCCTATCTCTCCCACCAAAGAGGCGCGAAGCACCCTCTTCCGCAAGCAGATTATGGGCGAGGAGCAACTTGCTCTCCTAGACCGCATCAATACGCTCTACGTAGCGATGACACGCGCCAAGAACGAGATGCACCTCATACTCAGTGAAGACAAGGGGCAGTCGGGTACGAGTATCAACTTCGAGCGACTCATCTCTGAACTAGTCAATGAGGTCCAAAAGCCTGACCCTGAAAAGCTTGGTTTATTGTCACGGGAGACGATCGATCTCCAATGCTCGGAGGACAAGGTCTCGCCGTCAGAAGATGAGGAGATCAATCAAAGGATCTTTTACTATCAGACCGATTACTATCAGACCGATCCTACCACCGCATCGCCTAAGCCTACGACAGATTCTGGCGACGCCTCACGGCTCGCCCACATACCTGGCAGAGCGCAGACAGGTGCGCTAGCCCAGCTACGCGTACGTCGCTCCCAGAGCGTCGCCTATCAGACGCAAGATGCCGTGCGCAATGGGCTCTTCCTCCACGCCTTGCTGAGTGAGATCGACTACCTAGATCACGATGAGCTACTGAAGCTACTCGATATGAAATGCCTGCAGGGACTCATTCCGCAAGAGCAGCGCGACACTCTCGCTAAGCTACTAGAGCAGGCACTCACAGATCCCATGATAGCCGAATACTACGATCGAAGTAGCGGGTGGCAGGTGATCAATGAGCGAAGCATCGTCCGCCTCTCACAAGACGCCGACGAAACCAGACAAGCCCGCATAGAGCGTCCCGATCGTATCCTGTACGACGACACGGAGCAGCAAGCAGTCATCATAGACTACAAGAGTGGCGACGAGGCGCAGCAGCACACGAGTCGCCACAAGCACCAGCTACGTAGCTACCGCAAGGCACTCCTCGAGAGTGGCTTCCAGACAGTACGTGCCTACCTCCTCTACCTCTCTGCCGAGGGGCACCAGGTCGTCGAGGTAGACTAGCCGGAGACTGTTGCATAAAGGCGAATCGCTGTGTTGCTTTCGGGATTCGGCTTCGGTCACATACGGAGGTATGCTCCCTTCAGACCTCACCCTCAGCGCCTTGCGCTTCATCCTTTCTGCAAAGCCTAGACAATCTTGCAAGCAAGATTGTGAGACCGCATCAAGCACCGCCCTACCCTAGCTCCTAGCAGTAGACAATAGATCAAACTAAAAGGTCGCCACGTATATACTACGTGACGACCTTTTGCTTTGTTATGCTTGTACTGCTCTAGAGCAAGCTCTTAGAGCGTACGCTTGACTTACTCGGCAGCTGTAGCTGTCTCCTCAGCCTGAGCCTCTGGAGCCTCAGCCGTCTCAGCGCCCTCCTCAGCAGGAGCCTCAGCAGCGGGTGCTGGTGCAGGAGCAGGAGTCTCAGACTCGATGACGGCGTGATTCTCTGAGATGACGGTAAAGGTGATCGGAACGATCACATCGCGGTGCAGACGTACCTGAGCGTCGTAGTCACCGACCTCCTTGACAGCCTTCTTGATCTGGATGATCTTGCGATCGATCTCGAAGCCCTTCTCAGCGAGTGCCTCAGCGAGCTGGATGTTCGTTACAGAGCCAAAGATGACACCATACTTAGATGTCTTAGCCTTGATCTCTAGATGTATACCATCGATCTTCTCGCCCAGAGCTTGAGCCTCCTGCTTGATAGCTTCGAGCTTGTGAGCTCTCTGGCGTAGCTCCTCAGCGAGCATCTTCTTAGCACTCTCGCTAGCGATGACAGCCTTCTTCTGAGGGATCAGGTAGTTGCGTCCGTAGCCGTCCTTGACGGTTACGATATCATCCTTAAAGCCTAGGTTGATAATGTCTTCTTTCAGTATTACTTCCATTGTCTTATCGGTCTCTAGGTGATGATTACTTCATAAGGTCCGTTACGAAGGGTAGCAGAGCTAGGTGACGAGCACGCTTGACAGCCTGAGCTACACGACGCTGGAACTTCAGGCTATTGCCTGTGATACGACGTGGGAGGATCTTACCCTGATCGTTGAGGAACTTCTTGAGGAACTCGGGGTCCTTGTAGTCCACATACTTGATGCCAGCCTTCTTAAAGCGGCAGTACTTCTTCTGCTGTACCTCTCCGGGGAGTGGTCTGCTATAGCGACCTCTTCTTGTTCTTGCCATGATTACTTCTCTGCTACAGGGTTACTTTTCAGTGAGCGACGCTTCTCAGCATACGCATGGTGGAACTTGTCCTGAGCGATCGTTAGGTAGCGCAGGACCGTCTCGTCACGTCTCAAGAGTGTCTCAAAGGGCTTGATCACTGAAGGCTCAGCGTCAAACTCTATGAAGTGATAAAATCCGGTAGACTTCTTCTCGATGGGATAGGCGAGCTTCTTAAGCCCCCAGTGCTCATCGTTCACAATCGTGGCACCTGCAGAGGTGAGATGTGATGTGAACTTATCTACCGCTTCCTTCATCTGAGCATCAGACAAAACGGGAGTTAAAATGAAAACGGTTTCGTAGTGGTTCATATATAGTTAGTAAAAACGCTATTGCCTGCAAAGGTACACATATTTATTGGATAAACAAGCACCCCACCCTGCCGACCCTCCGAAAATTCACCCAACTCAAGCAAAAGCACCCGACCGCTTAACATCTTCACCGCGCCGTAACATTTTCGTCACAGGGGAATAATCCGTTGGCCGTAATATTGCAAACGAAAAGGAAGGCCTACCCCGACACGATCGGCGAGAGCCTCCCATTAAGATCGACAACTAACTTACTAATAGAACTATGAATAAGAGTACACTCAAGGCTTTAGTCCTCATCGCCATCGCCCTTATGACTGCCAGCTGTGCCGGCAAAGGTGGTCGGGTGACCGAGCTAGATGCAGCCGGAGCAACCTTCCCACTACCCTATTATACCGAGGCTTTCAAAGCTTATGAGGCGCAGTCGGGTATACATGTTAATTATGGTGCCGTAGGCAGCGGTGGTGGTATCCGTAGCCTCAAGGACGAAGTGGTGCACTTTGCCGCTACCGATGCTTTTCTATCTGATGCGGAGATGGCCGAGATGCCGCGTCCGGTGATCCACATACCGACCTGCATGGGAGCTGTCGTCATCGCTTACAACTGTCCTGAGATCTCGCAGCTAAACCTCACGGGAGAGATCATCGCCAACATTTATCTAGGCAAGATAACACGCTGGGACGATCCCGCTATCGCTGCGATCAACCCCGACCAGAAGCTCCCCGACAAGGAGATCTCACCCGTCTATCGCTCCGATGGTAGTGGCACGACGAATGTCTTCAGCGACTATCTGACGAAGGTGAGCACCGACTGGGCTACGCAGGTGGGCACGGGCAAGTCGCTCAAGTGGCCTACTGGTATGGCCGCCAAGGGCAATCCAGGCGTCGCTGGCGTGATCGCACAGACCGATGGCGCGCTCGGATATGTAGGTAGCGAGTACAGCTTCTCCCTAGACATACCGACAGCCATGGTACAGAATCAGGCTGGCAACTTCGTCCTCCCCTCGCTCGAGTCTATCTCAGCAGCGGCTGCTGGCGAGGTAGCACCCGACACCCGTCAGATGATCACCAACTCGTCGCACCCTGACGCTTATCCTATTAGCTGTCTCACCTGGCTCATCGCTTACCAGGAGATGCAGTACGACAACCATTCAGAGGCTGAAGCTGTCGAGACGGCTCGTCTACTCAACTGGATGCTGAGCGATGAGGCGCAGGCGATCACTTCGCAGATCCACTTCGCACCGCTATCCGCTGAGATGGTCGCAGCAGCCAAGGCGCAGCTGGCTAAGCTGACCTATGGCGGTAAGCCGATAGACCTAACGAGCACTCCTAAGGAGTAGCCCCCTTATTACACCTGAAAAACAAAAAAGGAGACTACTATGGTCTCTGTAGCAATCTCCTTACACCAAAAAAGAACGTCTCTCCTCCCCTCTCAACAGTAGTGCCGTCTGGATAGCTCCGATTAGTTAGTGAGTCGCATCCGACCTGTACCGCCCTCTATTCGGAGGAGAGATGTCTCTTTTACCTTCCCCACCTACTCCTTATAAATATAAGCTCTGCCTATAATGTCTACCTTCGTCCGTAAAGCGTCACGCCCTATCGGCGACAAGATCTTCCGCGGTCTACTCACTAGCTCTGGACTCCTCGTGCTACTGATCTGCCTAGCGATGCTGATCAGTCTGATTAGTAACAGCACGGAAGCCTTTAGTGAGTTTGGCTTCTTTCGCTTCATCAGCTCCTCCGAGTGGGACCCCACGGCTGGGCGGGAGCAGTATGGGGCGTTGCCCTTTATCGTGGGGACTGTGGTCACCTCGATACTAGCCTTGATCCTGTGCATCCCCTTCTCGCTACCGGTAGCACTCTTCATCGGGGAGTACTTCAAGGGTAAGCGCGTCGCCGGCGTCATACGTTCGCTGACGGACCTACTGGCAGGCATCCCCTCGATCGTGTACGGTCTGTGGGGCTTCTACACCCTGCGTCCGCTCATTGACATGATCGATGGGGCACAGGGTAATGGCTATGGGATCCTCACTTCGGTGCTGATACTGACCATCATGATCATCCCCTATGCCTCGTCGCTCACGGCAGAGTTTGTCATGCTCACGCCTAAGTCGCTCAAGGAGGCTGCCTACAGTCTCGGTGCCACCCGCACGGAGGTGATCGGATCGGTCATCCTGCCCAACGCACGGAGCGGTATCGTCGCAGCTTATATACTCGCGCTGGGACGAGCTCTCGGTGAGACGATGGCGGTAACGATGCTGATCGGTAACACGGACAAGATACCCACATCGCTCTTTGACACGGGACAGAGTATGGCCTCGCTGATCGCTAACCAGTTCAACGAGGCGCACGGACTCAAGCTCAGTTCACTCATAGCGATCGCTCTAGTCCTCTTCCTCATCACAGCCATCATCAACGGCATTGTGAAGATTATCCTAAACAAGAAACGAGCCTAACCTGAGACCATGGCATCACTCAAAGTAAGACAGGGCTGGGACCGCACGGTCTATCTAGTCAATATCGTACTCGCCTGCATCACCGTCATACCGCTCTTTCTCATCATCGGTAAGATCGTCCTAGAGGGGTACCAGCAGATCAACTGGGACTTCTTTACCAAGACGGCACCGACAGCTGTCGAGGCGATGATGGCCAAGCGCGCCAACACGATCGAAGGCTCTCACACGATACTCCCAGGCGGTATCGCTAATGGTATCGTCGGCACCCTACTCATGACCCTCGTAGCCTCTATCATTGCTATCCCCATAGGGCTCCTAGGCGGTATCTATCTCTCGGAGAATAGATCCACACGCCTCGCCAATGTAGTACGCTTCGTCACGGACCTGCTACAAGGCACCCCCTCGATCGTCATCGGTATCATCGTATACGCTTGGGTGGTACTGCCGATGCGAGGCTACTCGGCTCTAGCCGGTGCTGTGGCTCTGGCGATCATGATGCTACCGCTCATCATACGCTCTACCGAGGAGACGCTGGCGCGATTGCCTAAGTCCTTTAAAGAGTCGGCACTTGCTCTCGGATGCTCCTACCGCAAGATGGTGCTCAAGATCCTCCTCCCCTCTGCTATGGGTGGTCTGCTGACAGGCATCCTGCTAGCTGTGAGTCGTATCATCGGCGAGACGGCACCACTCATCATGACCGCTCTAGGCAGTGCCCGCATATCGTGGACGCTCGACACGCCTTCGTCGGCCGTGCCTCTACTCATCTGGGAGTTTTACAGTGACCCCAACCTTCAGGAGATGATCTGGAGCTCTTCGCTCTTTCTCCTACTCCTAGTGCTCCTTCTAAACTTTATCGCCAAGCGTATCTCCGACCGGACACGCTACTAGTAACTTCTTTTTTTATCCAAAGCATGACTCCAAACTCTATACAGATGACAACGCCCGAAGTGGTCCTCCAGCTAGACAACGTAAGCATCTGGTACACTCCTGAGAAGAGTGCCGTGACCAAGGTCTCTGCGGAGATCTACGACCACGAGATCACCGCCATCATGGGCCCCAGTGGTTGTGGCAAGAGTACCCTGCTACGTGCCATCAATCGTATGCACGAGCTTTACCCTGGCATACGTACCGACGGGCGCATCCTCCTACAGGGAGAGAATATCTTAGAGAAAGACCCGATGGTCGTCCGTCGTATGGCGGGAATGGTCTTCCAGCAGCCGAACCCCTTCCCGACGATGAGCATCGCCGACAATGTGATGGCGGGCTACAAGCTCAACGGCATCAAAGTCTCCAAGGCGCAGCGCGAAGAGATACTCACCACCTCTCTGCAGTCGGTAGGACTCTGGGAGGAGGTCAAGGACAGACTAGACAAGCGTGGCTCCTTCCTCTCGGGCGGACAGCAGCAGCGACTATGCATCGCTCGCGCCTTGGCACTGCGTCCTCGGCTACTCCTGATGGACGAGCCCACCTCCGCACTAGACCCGATAGCGACCAATCGCATCGAGGAGCTGATCTTAGAGCTCAAGAAGGAGATAGCGATCCTCATCGTCACACACAATATGGGACAGGCGGCACGTATATCCGACCGATCCATGTTTATGTATCTCGGAGAGCTGGTCGAGTATGATCGCACCGACAAGATGTTTACCAACCCCAGCGATCAGCGTACCGAGGACTACCTACAGGGCAACTTCGGATAAAACATCGTACCTTAGATCTGCCATACAGACAGACACTCACACGATCAAGTAAAAAACGTAACTGTCACAACCTATGTCACCCAATATGGATCACCACGTCGTCCTAATCAAGGAAGACTTCAACGTACTCAACAAAGTGATCGCTCGCCAAGTAGAGATCATACAGCAGCTCCTCAGCGGGATCGTCGAGCCTGACGCCTACGAGCACATCGAGATGAATGAGACGATCATAGATAGCCTAGAGGTCAAGATAAGGAGCGAAGTCATCAATGGTATCGTACTCTACACCCCTCGCGCCTCTGAGGCTAGGCGTATGTTTGCCCTACACGATATGACCAGCTACCTAGAGCGCATAGGTGATCTGCTGCTAAATGTAGCCAACTTCACCCGTACGATTGAGTCGAGCAATGGGCTCTACCTTCAGTACGCTGAGACGCTACAGGAGATGCTCTCGGAGACTTATCAGATGGTCACCGATGCGGTCACCTCCTTCTTTGCAGGAGACTCAGACCTCTCACGACGAGTCATCAGTCGAGACACCCATGTAGACGATCTACACTATCAGATCAACGACTCGCTGCCCCAAGCACTCCTAGACACGGAGCAGAGCCCAGATGTAGACTCCATACAGGCTTCACTAGCAATCAGCAGCATAGCCTACAATCTGGAGCGCATCGGCGACAATGCGACAAACATCGCCGAGGCGGCCATCTTCCATTCCGAAGGCAAGAACCTACTACATGCTAAGAATCAAAAAGTAGAAATCCCCACCGAACAAGAGCTAGATAACTATGGACAAGAAGAAGTTTAGACTACTCCTCGTCGATGATGAGGAGGACCTCCGAGAGATACTCACCTTCAACCTCGCTGGCGAGGGATACCAAGTCTCCACAGCCGCCAACGCTGAGGAGGCACTCAAGATGCCACTCGAGGAGTATCACCTACTCATCCTCGACGTGATGATGCCTGGCATGAGCGGCTTCAAGCTCGCTGAGGTCATACGACGAGACAAGAAGCTCACCACACCCATCATCTTCCTCACCGCCAAGGATACTGAAAACGATCTCCTCACGGGCTTTAACATCGGAGCCGACGACTATATGGCGAAGCCTTTCTCTATCAAAGAGCTACAGGCGCGTGTCCAAGCGGTTCTTATGCGCTCCCTGCAGGGCGGACTAGACTTCGAAGAGAGTCAGATAGAGATCGGCACGCTCCTCATAGACCTAGAGACCAAGCAGGTCTTCGTCAATGGCGAGCCTATCGATCTAACCAAGAAGGAGCTCGAGATACTCATCTTACTGGCGCGCGACCCCAGCAAGGTCTTCTCACGCGAGGAGATCCTCGACCGCGTGTGGCGAGACGATGTATTCGTTTTGGAGCGCACCATCGATGTACACATCACCCGCATACGCAAGAAGCTACGTGGTAGCGGGATCAAGATCATCAACCGCTCAGGCTTCGGCTATTGCCTCGTCGAGGAGGAGGCGCAGTAGTTCCCATTTACCTAACACACCCCTATCGTTACCGTCCTAACTATGAGCCAGTACAACTATAAGTCCAAAGTCTTTATCTCCGCAGCTCTGCTCTTTATTCTCTTTGGCGGGGTCATCTACTTCGTACAGCGTGCCTCCGAAAAGGAGATCAAGACCAAAGCTCTCGTATCATACCTCGAGCAGGCCGCCGACTGTGTCGATAGTTACATAGCAGACTACGAAGCAAACCCGCCGGCGCCAGGGCGTGACTCGCTCACAGCCTTTAGCAACTGGCCAGATCAGGACGATCTAGGGCACTTCTTATCCTACCTCCCAGACAATCTACGCTTTACGATCATCAACCTCAAGGGCGACGTCTACTTTGACAACGTCACCCAGGGGGCAATCCCGGAGAACCACC
>CAMCJO010000059.1 GCA_945875135.1 uncultured Porphyromonas sp. | reverse complement strand
AAAAAACTCAATCTGGTCGTCCTAAGTCAGCTCGTGGGCTTTTTCAACAGTCTCCTTAGAGCTGTGCGAGACTGTTGCAAAAGTCAACTATTGCTGTCCGGTAAAAGCTTTTTGAGGGGGAGTCGAGTAGATCGTTCTGCAGAAATAAGCTAACTATCAGTTCATCAGCGTGAAACTAGAGTTTCATAGGGAGGAAACTAAAGTTTCATAGGGGGGAAACTAAAGTTTCATAGGGAGGAAACTAGAGTTTCATAGGGGAGAAACTAGAGTTTCATAGGTAAGAAACTGGAGTTTCATACGAAGGAAACTATAGATTGGTCGAAATAGAGTAGTCAGGAGGTATTGCTATCCGATAGTTTTTCAGCAGAAGACGAGTCTTTTGCTCAAGGGGGGGCTTGGAAAGCAAAAATAGAAAGCTCAATCGTTTCAATTCTTTGGTTGAGCCCCCTTGACATGTCCTTTCAGACTTTTATTGGACAGCAATAGTCCGTCATACAAAGCAGTAGCCCCACCCGGCACGATGACCGAGTGGGGCTACGCATGTTGTGAAGCTCAGGCTCCGCTTGTCAGAGGATGCTCTCCGTCGGAGCCTGTAGCTGTGCAGTCGCTAGAGGATCAGTCGGAAGGTGTGCACCTCGCCCGCCTTGTGGGCTGCGACGACGTAGACACCAGACTGGAATGGCTCAGCGATGAGCTGCTCAGGCTCCGTGATCTGGTAGTGACCTACCTGAGCACCGCTAGCTGTGTAGAGCTCGACGGTCGCACCCTGTAGACCCATCACGAGGATACCCTCGGGGGTGGCTATGACACGTGCGGTCTCGCCGTCGATGGCGTCGATAGCCGTAGCCTGTGGGGTGACGATGATGAGCTGCTCAGAGCAGAGTCTCGTCTCGCCCTGACGCGCTGTGATGGTCACACGGTAAGCGGTCTGCTCGCTGAGATCAACGAACGGTAGCGTGATGCGACCATCTTGTAGCGTGGGCGGAGCCTGGAACGGTGAGAGTTCGCCTAGAGGCGATCCGTCAGCAGCGATGCGGATGATATCGACAGTGGCAGCGTTACCCTCCTTGTCGACCTTAGCCAGCTCGACCATATAGCTCTCAGCCTTGTCAATCGTAGCAAAGGAGATGGCGAAGCTCTGAGCCTGCAGTGAGCCTGCGACGAGCTTAGCATCTAGCTTACCATCGATAGCCTGAGTCGTGAAGGTCGTCTTACCCTGAGCGACCGTCTGCAGAGCGGGCATGATGGTCGCCTCGACGGTGACCTCATAGCGTGTACCCATCTGTAGCCCCTCGAGGGTGGTGTAGACGTAGCCGTCACGAAGCTCTAGCGAGCGGAGCTGCTGCGTAGGATCGAGGCGCATCGTCTGCGTCGCACTAGCGTCAGCACCTGCAGGACGATAGCTTACGGTGTAGCTCACCTGCGTGGGAAGTGCCTGCCAGCGTACCTGCGCTGTCGTCTCGGTCGTTGCCATCACCTCAAGTGCTATCTGCTCCTTAGCGGGCTTGCTAGAGACATCCTGCTTGATGTGCAGGTTGTCCATAGCAAAGTAGCTAGGCGCATAGGTGTCGCTCGACTGGACGGAGAACTTGAGCGTCTTGACCTCACCGAGAGAGGAGAGATCGACCCACTTCCAGTCGTTGACCACTTCGCGCTTCTTATTGCGATAGTCGATGAGTGGCACCTCGACCTTCTTACCATTGTCAGCCGTGATGGTCACGATAAAGAAGCCACCCTCCTCAAAGGCGGGACGACCGAAGTTTTTGTCGCCCTGGGTGGCAAAGCTCTTGACCCACGCTGTGTTGGTCAGGTAGACACCCTCGAGCTGAGCCTTGCGGTCGCTACCAGGCATGACCGTGACGACGGGGTTGTAAGAGCCCCACTGAGGATTATCACCTGGGCAGTAAGCCACGGCATACTGCTTGGAGTGACCCTTCAGCTCCTGACCGCCACCGACGACGTTGTTGTACTGTTGCGTCGTAAAGTCGCCCGTGTAGGTCGTATCGGCACTAGCTGCTAGGGCAAAGCCGCTCCAGCTATTCCACTCTGCATTGTAGCTGTTGGAGAAAGCAAACGAGCCACTACCGAATGGAGCCTTCTGGCTGTAAGGCTCTTCGCTAGAGAGTGGCTCCTCCTCAAAGGTTGCCACCATCGCATCGCCGTGTAGTCCATTGACGTAAACATAGACGCTCTCGGTGACTTGGCTACCAGCAGCGTCCGTCACAGTGACACTGTAGCGTGTCGTCTGCGTAGGAGCTACGGAGACAGTCTGTAGCGAGTCGCCCTGTGACCACTCGTAGCTATAAGGCGCTACGCCACGGATCACCTGAGCCGTCAGCTGAGCCTGCTGCCCGAGACTGATGGTCACGGGAGCGATAGCGAGCTGCATAGCAAGGGCATCGCCGTTGTAGTCGTCGATCCATAGCTTACCACGGCTCTCGAGGGTTACCTCACGGATGTCGCCTCTCTGAGCCAGGTCTACGTAAGCCCACTCCTGCTCAGTAGCGGGGAGCGTGATACGCGTACCACCATCGATGCGCATATAGACGGGGCGGTCTGCCATAAGCGAGAAGCCTCGCTGTGGTATCTTGCCCTTAGAGTTGGTCACGGTGATGGTCACCTTGTCGCCCGCCATCTCAGCAATCTGATTGAGTGAGCGGGTGAAGTCCTCGACAACCTTGACTCCTGCGAAGCTATTGGTCCCAGAGTAGACGACATCACCCTCTATGGTGCGGTTGTCCTTCTCAAAGGTAGCCACCAGCGTAGGCATATAGCTGGTAGTAAAGGTAAAGAGGAGCTCAGGCTCGGTGTCCTTATTATTGAGCGTACCGTGGAGGAGTCCATAGACCTCATAAGTGGTCTCAGGCTCTAGCCTCATGATGGTAAACTCAGTCGCACGCTTGCCAAGAGCGGTGAAGTGTCTGCCCTTGTCTCGTATCGTAGCGGCATCTGGAACTGTCGTAGCCTCCTCGCCCTTTGCAATCGTCATCAGGTAGACGTCGGTCATCTGATCCGGCTCGACAGAAATCGTAGCGGACTGATGTAGCGCACGAACTACCTGCTTGTTGATGAGCTTGGGAGCCTCGTCAGTTACATTAGGATCCTGCTCGTAAGCACCGACAGTCGGATGCTCTTTGTCACGAGCTGTGCCAATGATGTCCGTCGTAACAGCAGCGTGCGGAGCACCCTGTGGCAGTACGGTCATATCCTTCGGGTAGAGCACCTTGTCAGAGACGAAGGCTACCTCTACGACCTTGGATGCTGTGCTCTTTGTCGCCTCCTGATAGTTGGTTGCGTCGTACTTCGTCCCCTTAGCGGTGATCAGTACGCCCTTGCTGTCAGAAGTGTAAAGTGCATTGCGGTCGCAAGTGAGCTGCTCGTTGGGGAGCGGTTGATTGCTAAAGAGGATGCCTCCACCGTCTCGGTTCTGCAGTATGTTGTTTGAGAGGAGAGACGAGGCAATCGTGTTGTTGAGCATAAGGAGTGCTGTAGACTTACCGTCACGAGCTATAGCGGTGTTGAAGACAAAGCTCAGTCCCGTAACGTTGCTCGCCTTAAAGGCACGGCTATCAGAAGAGCCACGCGTGATGCGGATCACATTGTTGGCAACGAGTAGCCCCTCGCCCTGCACCTCACGGACAGAGATGCCGTGTAGTGAACTGAGTTTATAGGCCTCGGGCTGTGTCAAGTCAAAGTCGTTGCCGATGACCTTAGCATCCGTGTGGAAGGTCGCATCGATACCGATGTACTCTCTCTGGGGAGCAATCTGCTGTACCATCTCGTTGCCCTCGATAAGAACCTCGGAGGCACGTGTGACGTAGATAGCCTTGCCGCTATGGTCTACGAAGCGGTTGTTGCGAACCGTGTAGCCCTTACCCACGGGGTTGGCAACGGTCGTTGTACCACCGATCTGTAGCGCAATATGTCCACCCTCAAAGAGCGAGTTCTCGACCACCACGTCACAGCTCTGTGCGTGTGGATTGCTAGCTCCCTCTATCTTGACGAGGTGCGGAGACATGTTGTAGCCAGTATTGCTGGTGTTCTTGGTGTAGACATAGCAATTGTCCATCGTGAAGTGCGATGAGTTCTCCTGTACGTAGACCATCGTTGGGAATCCGAGGTCTGTCGAGTGAATCGTCATATTGCGCAGCGTTACGTAGGGGGTATTGCGTACGGTCATCACACCATAATACTCACGATAAGCATTTGGTCCCGTAGGCTTATTGTAGCCATTGGCAGAGATAACAACCTCGTCACGAGAGTTGCCGAGACCAACAATGGTGATGCTGTTCTTGGCAGAAGCTCCAGGGACACGCTCTAGGAGAACTGTCTCAGGATACTCACCCGGCTCGACCTCGACGGTGACGGCGCCAGAAACACCCTGCTTGGTTAGATCCTTAGCGGCTGCAGCTAGACTCTTGTACGTGGCTGCACTGCTAGAGCCAACACGGAGCGTGCCTTGGAGTCCGCCCTGACGCGTCTTCGTGTCAAAGGGCTTCTCCTGAGTCACATCGTGCTTGGTACCTCCGATGGTAACACTCTTGGCGGTAACCGAGATCGGTGTGCCTGCCTTGAGGTCGCCAGCGAGCTGAGCCTTGACCCAATAGTACTGCGTGCGTGGTAGCGTCAGTGTATCGGCGGGGTCTAGCTTAAAGATGACCTCCGTCTGCGTAGCTTGTGGCTTGACCGTCGCTATCAGATGAGCTTCGTCAAACTCACTGATGGCTCCCGTAGCGTAGAGTGCGAGCTCCTCGATGCCTTCGCTAGAGATCTCTAGCTGTAGCTTCTCGAGGGTCGTCTTGCCCTGCTCACCAGCGGTGGTTAGGTCGATGCGTATAGCGGGCAGTGAGCTACCCGAGAGTACGCCCTGCTTGTCTGCGGGGAGAGCCGTGGCGGAGACCTTCTCGACGAAGAGGGCGCGAGGCTTGACACTCTCTACACGAGCAGCCCAGCCGTAAGCGTATGTATTTGAGCCCTTGTAGTAGACCGTCAGCGAGCCGTCCTGCTCTTGCGAGACAAAGGTCCTGACACCAGTCTGCTTGAGCATATTGTTATCTCCCGTGGAGAGTAGCTTGCTCTCATCTGTATGGTCACGTCCTGAGTAGATGCCGAAGGTGGCACTTCTTAGAGCTATTGAGTCGATCGTGAGGGTTACCACCTCGCCTTCGTGAGCTGGGAGGAAGGTCACGTACGACCCTGTGTTCTTGAGCGTATTGCCATTGGGACCGCCCTCGTCGTAGTACGATAGGGGTGTGTTTACGGTCACTACCTTGTTGTCGTCCGAGGCTGGGTGGTTGAAGATGTTGACCAGCTTGTACGATCCCTTAGGATCAGCGTTGCGAACGTCAATAGGCTTACCAGCAACAGTTAGCTTGGCGATAGCCACGTCTATACTGTCAGCTGCTGGAACATCCTTGCGAATGTCTAGTGCGAGGATGTAGTTATTGGCAAACTCCCTCAGCGTGCCGTACTTCTGCAGTGAGTCGGTCGGCAGATCGACGCTTTTCATCGTTGGCTCCACCTGAGCAGCAGCGATGAGCTTGTTCGCATCGAGTGTACCCTCGGCCGTAGCGGCGTAGAGAGCTACACGCTCGATCTGAGGTGCGCCACCCTTGAGGTTGACCGTGAGACCGTCCATGTGGATAGGCTTGCGGTCACCGATCGTATGTATGTCAAGAGCTAAGACTTGGTTCTGCTCTGATCCGACAGCGATGAAGGGTAGCTCGATCTGCTTTGCAGCGGCTGAGTCCACCTTCATATCCTGTGGCAGGTACTGCTTGACCTGACCACGCCAGCCTAGCGAACCGGAAGCACCTTTAGCATCAAAGACGAAGGTCAGATACTTCTGCGTAGAGCGGATGTAGTCGGCTGGCTTCGTCTTGTAAGCATCCTTGTCGTGCTTTAGCTCAAAAAGCAGAGGAGCTGTGGCGTCCTCGCCGTCATAAATCCGGAGCATAGGTCTGCTACCTCCATAAGGGTAGTAGTAGAAGTCCCACTCATTGATATCTAGCTGAATGACGTTGTCTGGAGCGGTCGCCTCAAAGGTGACGCTACGCTCGCCTGCATCGGTGTTATATCCCGTGGTCTGTTTGTGCCTGAGCTGAGGCGTAAAGTCCCAAGGCTCGTACACCTTGACATGATGCTTACCGAGGGTGAGCACCATCTTATTCATCACCTCTAGAGCCTCCGTGCGGGTGCGCTCCTGCTCGGGTAGCGTCTTCTCGCCTGCTGAGAGGTGGAGCTTGTCAATGGATAGGTTGACCTTGCCTCCCTTGCTCGCAGTCTCCTGGAGGTCTACAGCTAGGTAGAAGTGGTTAGCCCCCTCGCGCAGTGCTTGAGGCGTGGGGAGCGTGGCAGTGAGAGTCTCGGCAAAGTCCCAGCGTGCAATCTCCTTAGCCTTCGTAAAGTCATCTACGATCGGGCTGTAGTAGAGAGCCACCTGCGCTACGTCTGTCGTCTTGCTGATAGAACTTAGGTCTAAGCTCTGCAGTGTGACAGGGTCTTTGGTGCCCGTAGCGACGAGCGTGAAGGCAACCATACCGACCTGCTTGACGCTTGCATTGATAGGCATTGCAAACGTGTCGACCTCGATGGTTCTACCCGAGAGCGAGTCGACCGCCATCGGCAGAGGTGCGATCTGAGATATCAGAGCCTCAAAGCCAGCCTTGGGAGTCCCCGTATTCGTTACGAGTCGAATCGTCAGACTACCATCAGGAGCTGTAGAAGTTGCCGTGTAAGCCTTCTCCTTGTTGAGCTTGATGATGAGGTTGTCCGCATTAACCTCTGAGCCATTGTACACCTCAACGAAGTCAGCAAGACTGATAGAAGAGTAGCTAAAGAGATCTAGCTTCGTAAAGTCTACCTGGATCACCTTGCCAGCAGTCTCAGGCTTGAAGACAGCGTATCCGTCAAACTTCTCGCTAATCGGCTCATACTTACCGCCATCATCGTATAGCGTCAGCGACTTGTCGCCTATGGTATAGGTCTTCGGAGTCTTAGCAAGCGCGTAGGCATCCTCTACAGTAAGCGTCTTAGGCTCTTGGAGCGTTACGGCGTGATCGCCGAGAGTTGTCGTGATCTTCGTTGTAGCAACATCGATACGACTACCAGCCGCTACATCGCTCTTGAGGTCAACGACCAGAACTAAATCATAGTTAGGCTCTGAGAGCGTGTACTCCTTAGAGAGTGTGATCGTACCTTCGGCAGAGACTTCGGTCGTCTTGCCGAGTAGCTTGTCAGCGTCTAGCTGCTTGGGCTTACGGCTGTTTGCCTCGTAGAGGTATATCGCCGTGATGTCGCTCGGCTTTGTGTCGCTGAGCTTGTAGTGCAGAGCCGTCAGCTGGGGAGCCTTGGCTAGTCCCTCGGTTGTAATCTTGAGGTTAGAGACGATGAGCGACTGCTCACCGATGTAGGGGTCGTGGCTAGCACTCTTGTCCTCTAGGACAGAGGTAACCTTGATCGCAGGCTGATCGACCGTGCGTACGATGATCTTAAAGCCTGCGCCTGGACTCGACTTCGTCTTGCTACCGATTGTTAGCTTACCAGACTTGCCACTGGAGCGAAGCGTAAGGGGCAGCGTCGGTCTATCACCCTTGGTAAACTTCCGGATAATGTCTTTCTCGTTAGGCGTCAGCCAACTAGAGAAAGGCGCATCGCCCTCAAGGATGTAAAGCTCGTCTTGATTGTCTAAAGCAAGCTCCTGTATCTCTATCTCGATACATTTGCCAGCTTGCTCAGGTGTGAAGACGATCTTCCCCGTCTTGCTTGCCAAAGCATTGCCGTCGGCTCCTCCACTATCGTAGAGGATCAGCGGGGTGTCTCCCACCTTATGCTCGTTGCCATAGGTCGAGGTGGGCATCAAGAGCGTGTTGTCCTCTTGTCCCCACACGATCGGTGGCAGGAGTAACCAGCAGAGTAGTAGGAGCGTTGTCGTTACTGTTCTTTGCATAGTAAATTGAGTGAATCTATAGTTTGTTATTGTCTGCATATACGATAAGTCGCAAAGGCTCCGCCCTCTAGGCGTAGGAGTGCAACATAGCAATCGTTCATAGTGGGCAGAGTGACCGTAGCGCCCCCCACCGAGAGCGGATGCGTTAGGATCAGTTGCCCGTCTATGTTATATAGGTATAGTGTACCGGTCACCTCGCTCACGATCTGTAGCTGCGTGTCGCTACTGGAGAGGCGCACGGCGGGTGTCGCAGTGGGGGAAGTGATGCCGGAGTCCTGGGCGAGAGGCTTGATGCCCGCAAACTCGGTCGAGACTTCGCCCGTCTCTTCGGTCTGCTGATGGACGCCCGTCTGCACCTTGAGGAAGTCGATACGCTCTAGGTGCACCAGCTCCCCTGCGTCATTGACCGCGCTGTCTATATCAATGTGGCTACCTGGGGAATTGTTTGGGTGGTTGTCTGCATAGCCATAAGCGTAAGGCTGCGACTGCCAGAGGCCCCCCTCATGCTCTTGCTTCATACAGTCTGGTAGGAGGCCCCCCGTGAAGGTTATTTTATCTCCCTCCCAGAGCGGGTAGTAGCTGTTTGTCTTGTGGTACTTATTGCGCGGTATAAGTCCCGACTCACCCTCCGAATCGCTCCAGGCGATCGGGTCGTTGTACGGATCTTTTGGCTTGTAATAGGTGATTGTGTAGTCTAGGTTGCTCCGATAGTCCTCGCTACCACGGATGCGGTACCACGGGTCGTCGGCCAGTCCATTGCCATTGGCATCTTGGCTCACATAGATGATGCCTGGCTCGGCATTACCAGAGAAAGCATTGCCCAGTATCGCAAAGTCTGCTTGGTTGGGCTGATTGACCAGTGCGGGCTGGATGCGTACGATGATGTAGCCGCCCCACCCGCCGAGGGAGAGGAAGGTGTGCTCCTCGACAAGGCGTTGCTGCGCTTTGCGAAGAAGATCATCATAAGTGGTGACATCTTGGCTCGCCATCGCCTCGCTACCCATAAATTGTCCGGGAGCAGGGTGGTAAGCGACCACCTCCGTGATGCGGCTCTCCTGCGCAGAGAGCGTCGCCACACCGAGGAGGAGCAGAGAGGTGAGGGTATGTAGTAAAAGCGAGTAGATAGGTCTCATATCATAGAGTCTAGAGGATTCAATACTGTCTCAGTACCGCATGGTAGACTCTACGACTCAACGACTTAACGGCTCAACGAGCCACCGACTAGGAGCATCCATCCCAGTCGTCTGGTGCCAAGGGCGTGCGAACCCCCCCCTCGCCAGAAGCGTATCGAGCTGCAAAGTCCACGTTGCAAACTGATAGAAATAATGATCGTGGCAGGTCTTCTGGCTTAGCTCGCTAAGGTATCTCCTTCCCACCCCTAGTAACATTAGCGGGGCAGTGGTCTCATCGAGTAGATGACACATTAGCTTCGAGAGAGCTTTACAGCAACGGGTTTGCTCAGGATTTGCACCTGATTCCCTCTTAGAGTGGCGTGACATACGCTACACCTCGCATAGGTGTAGTGAGCGGTATGCCTATCCACTAACCATAATCACCCGCAAAGGTA
>CAMCJO010000058.1 GCA_945875135.1 uncultured Porphyromonas sp. | reverse complement strand
AAAAGGAGAACCCTCGTAGTGAGCGTTCTCCTTTTTATTTGGTAGAAATGGTGAGACTAGCGTCCCGAGCGGATCGGTGCACTACCCCAGCAGAGCTGATGCTGAGGATCGTAGATGGTGGCAAACTGCCCGGCTGCGATACCCTGTATCGGCACGCTGCTGACCAGCTGATAGCCCCCCGAGGGGAGTCGCTCGAGGTGACCCGCGGTGAAGTCTGGCGTGTGACGGATCTTGAAGGTGACCTCTAGCGGACTATCTGACGGCGTCTCCGTCCAAAGCCACGGATCGACCGTGAGCCAGTGCATCTCTTCGGTCTCGATGATCGTGCCGTACTGCGTCTTGGGGTCGTAGCCTCGTGAGGCGTAGAGGACGTTGTGCTCCACATCTTTTGCCACGACATACCACGGACCACCTGAGAGCCCGAGCCCTTTGCGCTGCCCGATGGTGTGAAACCAGTAGCCTCGATGCTCACCGATCTTCTCTCCGGTCTCATGGTCGATGATGTCGCCTGTCTGGGTGCCTAAGTAGCGCTCGATGAAGTCGTTGTAGTCAATCTGTCCTAAGAAGCAGATGCCCTGACTGTCCTTGCGCTGCGCATTGACTAGATGCGCCTCGAGGGCGATGCGACGCACTTCCTCTTTGGGCAAATGACCGATGGGAAAGAGGAGACGCTCCATCTGCCGAAAGCCGATCTGCGCCAAGAAGTCGGTCTGATCCTTTACCGGGTCGGGAGAGGTACCGAGGAAGGTCAAGCCTTCTGCCGTCTTTCGTATCGTAGCGTAGTGACCCGTGGCAATGTAGTTGTACGAGGAGCCACACCTCTCCTCAAAAGCTCCGAACTTGATCAACTTATTGCACATCACATCGGGATTGGGCGTAAGCCCTCGCTTCACCGCATCCATCGTATAGGAGACCACACGATCCCAATAGACTTGGTGCAGGTCGATAACCTCTAAGCGCAGGTCGTAGCGACGAGCCAGGAGTGTCACCAGTTCGATGTCTTCCTCAGCAGGGCAGTCGAGGTAGCCGCCATCCTCGTCCTGCATACCGATACGTATGTAGTAAAGGTCTGGACGAAAGCCCGCCTCGACGAGCAGATGCATCGCCACACTGCTATCCACACCACCCGAGGCGAGCAGAGCGATGCGACTATCCCGTGGCAGTGCTGTGTAGAGAGCAGTCTCCATACACCTCATGAGTCAAGCCCTCAAAGAGGACTACATACGCTCGGGCAGCTCGATGCCGAGAAGCCCCATAGCACTATGGATCGTTTCGGCAACGGTCTTGCTGAGCTGCAAGCGCATACTACGCAGTGCTTCGTCCTCCTCACGCAGTACAGAGCACTCGTGGTAGAACTGGTTATACCCCTTGACCAAGTCGTAGGTATAGTTGGCAATGCGAGCTGGCGAATAACTCTCGGCAGCCTCCTGGACGACTGTCGGATAGTCGAGCAGCTGCTGGACGAGTGCCGTCTCGTACGATGAGAGCGCTAACGCACCACCCTCAGGGAGCTGGTGCTTGTAGCCCATCTCGTCAGCCTTCTGCAGGAGCGAGCAGATGCGGGCGTAGGTGTACTGGATGAAGGGGCCCGTGTTGCCGTTGAAGTCGATAGACTCCTCGGGGTTGAACATCATATTCTTCCTTGGGTCTACCTTGAGGATGAAGTACTTGAGCGCGCCTAGACCAACCATCTCAGCGGTGCGTAGCTCCTCGGCTGTTGGCTCGACTGCTAGCTCTACACCCTTAGCTTGCTGGGCTGTCCGTGCCACCTCTAGGGCGGTGTCGCGCATAGCGTCCATCAGATCGTCCGCATCGACGACCGTACCCTCGCGACTCTTCATCTTGCCGTGAGGGAGCTCCACCATACCGTAGCTAAAGTGCGTCAAGCTCTTGCCCCACTTATATCCCAAGCGGTCTAAGAGTAGAGATAGCACCTGAAAGTGGTACTCCTGCTCGTTGCCCACGACGTAGACCATCTGGTCTATCGGGAAGTCTTGATAGCGGAGCTTGGCGGTGCCGATGTCTTGAGTGATGTAGACCGAGGTGCCGTCACTGCGTAGGAGGATCTTCTTGTCTAGTCCCTCCGCCTCAAAGTCGGCCCATACGGAGCCATCCTCATGTCGCTCGAAGAGCCCTTCCTTCAGACCACGCAAGACTTCCTCGCGACCAACGAGGTAAGTGTCGCTCTCGTAGTAGATCTTGTCAAAGGAGACGCCCATACGCTTGTAAGTCTCGTCAAAGCCTTTGTAGACCCACTCATTCATCTTTCGCCACAGCGCACGCACCTCAGGGTCGCCCTGCTCCCACTGACGGAGCATCTGTCGCGCATCATCCATGAGCTGAGACTTAGCCTCGACCTCCTCGTCGCTCCAGTCGGGATGCTCAGCACGTATCTGTGCTAGCTCGGCACGATACTCCTTGTCAAAGCGCACGTAGTAGTCGCCGATGAGGTGGTCGCCCTTTTTGCCCGAAGACTCAGGCGTCTCGCCATTGCCCCAGCGTAGCCATGCCAACATGGACTTGCAGATATGCACGCCGCGGTCGTTGACGATATTTGTCTTGACCACACGATGACCGCTCGCCTCCAGTATCTGAGCAAGGCTGTAGCCGAGCAGGTTGTTGCGTACGTGACCGAGGTGAAGCGGTTTGTTGGTGTTTGGTGAGGAGTACTCGATCATCACGAGTGGCGACTGAGCTGTCGGCTTGATGTGACCGTAGTGTGGAGTCTCGGCGATCTCTCGTAGGGCTGAGAGCCACGCCGTGTCGGTCAGTGTGAGATTGAGAAAGCCCTTGACCACGCCATAGGACGCTATGAGGTCTGTCTGCTCCTGGAGCTTGGCACCGATCGTCTCGGCAGTCTCTTGGGGAGACTTGTGCGAAGCCTTGAGATAGGGAAAGACGACGAGCGTTACATGCCCCTCAAACTCAGGGCGCGTGGCGGTCAGCGTGATCTCATCAGCGGTCGTGTTGAGACCATAAAGGGTATGTAGTGTCGAGGCGATCGCCTCGCTAAGCTGTCTGTAAAGGCTCATAGTATATCGTATAAGGTGTTAGAGTACTTTCATGCGCCAGGTGACCCCCACGTTGATCTGCGTGCGCTGGTCATGCAGCACAGCTTGTGGATTCGTGTTGGTGCCAAAGGCGTAGTTAGCATGTGCATGCAGACGCACCTCGGGGATGGGTGAGTACTCGACACCGCCACCGAGACAAGCTATCTGCGTGCCATCGGTGACCCCGTAGTCTGCGTGAAAGCCACTCGTATTCTGATCGTAGCTCCCCTTGAGGTAGAGCTTCGTCTGGTTCGTCGGGTGGAAAGCTAGTTGACCATAGATAGAGTAGTCGGCAAAGAGCTTTTTGCCATCCCCATCAAGTGGCGTGCGGTGCATCAAGTCTAGATCGATGAAGGTGCGACGGGTCAGCTGAAAGCGGTTGCCCAGCGAGATATAGTTCATAAAGCGTCCAGGCGCATACTCCATAAAGTTGACGCTCCACATCGGTACAAACCAGTTGTGGTGCGCCGTCCAGATGAGGTTGTAGGCATACATGTCGGCTGGCTGTCCGCTCATCGCCTCGTACGTTTTACGATAAGGGCTCTGGATCACTTGCGCATGGAGGTTGTCCTGCCCATTAGGCAGGGTGTAGCTCACCGTAGCACCCCACTGATAGGCGGGCATCTGATAGCAAAACTCTCCCAGCTGGAAGACATCTATCGGTGCTGGCTCAAACTCCCACCCACCGACGAAGACGATCCACTTGCCGAGCTTGACACTGAGCTGCTCGATCGGGTTATACTGTAGGTAGAGGAAATCGATCGACTCAAAGAAGGTGCGGTCCAGATTGACCGAGCTAAGTCGCTGTCGGTAGAGGTAGCTAAACTTTGGCGAGAGCTTGCCACTGAGTATGATGTTGGCGATATTGCCCTTAAAGCCTGAACCCGCTTTGTCCGCTTGGCTGCCTAGATAAATGCGCTGATAGTCCCCGCGCGCCTCTAGCGAGAGCGATACCTTCTTGTCGTGCGGTGCCTCTAGCTCGGCATCCGGCGTAGGCTCCTGCGCCATCAGCGAGCCGAGCGAGAGTGATAGTAGGAGTATGAGAGCCGCAAGCGACTTCGTAAGATGTGACATAGTCTAGGTAAATCTGGTAATACTAAAAGGTCTTCTCATCAGGCGTCCCCGTCTCGAGCGTGAGCTCCTCACGCTGGTTCTTCTTGCGCCACAGACCGTACACCTCGCTGACAGGGTCTGAGGTGATAAAGGGATCCATACGCTCGGCACGCAGATGATCCAGCAGCTTGCCAAACTCATCCCGTGTCAAGATGCACTCCAGCTGCTTGTGCTCCTCGCCCGAGTAGCCTCCCGTCACGGGGTGGATCGTCACCCCACGATTGAGCGTGTGGATCACATAGTCACGGATATGCTCCCAATCCTTGGAGATGACATAAACGCGTGTTCGCGAGCTCATGCGGGTCATAAAGTAGTCGAGGATCAAGCCATTGAGCCAAGTCCCCACCAGACCCATGATCACCAAGCCCGTAGGACTGGTCAGAAAGGCGGAGCAGCAGATCAGACCTCCAGCGATCGTTACCGACACACCTAGTGGTACGTGGAGGTACTTGTTGAAGATCTTGGCCAAGATATCTAGTCCGCCCGTCGAGGCGTTGATGCTAAAGAGGATCGCTTGCGCCGCACTCATCACCAAGATGAAGCAAACCAAGTCAAATCCCGGATTATTCACCATCTGGCCCTGCACCTCCTGAGCAAACATCGACCCACTGACAGGATCGATCCAGCCCATCAAGTCGACAAACGGTCCTAAGATCAGTGCCGTGTAGCAAGTCTTAGCACCAAACTCGTTACCGATCAGGATGAAGGAGAGCAGCAGCAAGATCGCATTGATGAGAAACATATAGGATCCCAGCGACATGACTGGGAGCAGTCGCTCCAGCACGATGCCTAGTCCCGTCACCGAGCCGACGATCAGACCACTAGGGGCGAGGAAGTAGTGTACCGCCATGGCACCGATAAACATGGCGACGGTCATCAAGATCAGTTCGTACCAAAACTTACGACTAGAGAGTAGGTCAGCGGCCTGAGCAGGCAGAGCTGCTAGGCGGGTACGAAGTTCATCCTTACTGGGGAGCTTGTATTTCATTAAGAAGCGTATTACGTAGTGAGAGATCTATCGCGAGGCTACTACGCTCTAGGCGACGCTCTCCGATAGGTATCTGAGTGCAAAGATACAAAATAGCACATACCCACCAGTTAAATCGGACTTTCCCCCGAGCTGATAGACGGTACTAGATAAGCTAACGTCTGATCTCCACGTGAAGACGCTCCATTCTCCACGTAAATATCGTGTCATCACCTCGTCGGACTAAAATATTCTATTCCTAGAGTGCCCCGCCCCTGACACCTCTAAATAAAAGTCAGCCACCCGTTCGTTAGAGCGGGTGGCTTGCTTTGTTGCTACTGATCTGCGCCTCTAGAAGTGGAAGGAGAGGTCAGCACCGAAGGTGCGTGGCTGCGCCTGCTGGAGGAAGGAATTGCCAAACGACTGGAAGTAGAAGGTCGCATAGCGCGTGTCCGTCAGGTTGCGCCCCCAGATGGCTACGGTGACGTAGGGGAGACGTACGCCGAGGCGTGCTCCGAGCGTCATGTAGGGATCTTGGCGATGCTGATTCTCTGAGTCCCAGTAGATAGGGCCATTGCCACGTAGCTCTACCGAGGCGAGTACACCCTTGAGCCAGGAGGTCTGGATAGGCTCATTCAGCTGTAGCATCGTGGCGTAGGTATGTGCTGGAACGTAGGGGATATAGTTACCCTCATAGTTTACCTCTATCGGTGCACCTCCCTTAGGATTAGCACGGCTCGTGAGGTAGTCTTGGAAGGTAGCGTGCGTATAGCCATACTGCGCAGAGATCGTGAGCGAACGCCATATACGTGCCTTGACACTCGCCTCAGCACCGAGCGAGAGCGCCTTACCAGCATTGGCCGTCGTGCGTCCCGTACCAGTGGTCACGAATCGTGCCACCTGTAGGTCTCGTATCCATGAGCCGAAGAGCGTAGCCGACACGAAGAGGCGATCTTGTAGCGTCAGGAGACGTCCGCCCAGCTCTAGGTTATAAGCGTGCTCAGGCTTGAAGGCGGCTAGGTTAGCATCGCCCGTCTGTACCTGTGGCTGCTGCTTGCCCTGCGACATGACGAGTGCCATCATCTCATGTTGCGCCTGCTGCATCAGCACCTCGGTCATCATCTGCTCATTGTATCCACCTGTCTTGTAGCTCTTAGAGGCTGCGACAAAGAGGTAGCTACCAGCCGTGGGGCGATAGCTCAGAGAGAGCTTAGGGAGGACCTGGAAGAAGTCTTGATAGGCTCCCTCACCTACCAAGCGGCTGGTCACGTCAAAGTGCCGCTTTGCCTCAGGCTTAGCCTTTGGAGCTACCTCTAGCCCTAGGCTAAAGTCGCTGTCGAAGTCCATCGCCTGACGCTCAGCGTCAATACGCAGACCTAGGTTAAGGTCAAAGCCAGTCCAGCCAAACGGCTCGTGCAGATTACTCTCGTGATAAAGGGCTACGCCATAGCTGCGCTTGTCAAAGAGGTTGTGGTTGACTCGCTCCTTAGAGGCGTCGACCATCATCTGTACAGGTACTTTGTCATTCTCATTTGCCCTATTTAGTCCAGGCTGTATCATAGCCATCAGCCCCTCGGGGCGTATCGCTACGGGGACCTCTAGGTGGTTCATCTGGTAGATACCATTGAGCCCCAGTGTCCAGTTGTAGGTCATCTGCTCCTTATTGCGCAGGGTGAGGTCGGCCGTGACAGCATCTTGATGTTGCTTTTGATTGATCGTAAATATATCTCGAGGCGTGTAGTCCTGATCCATCAGCATGTTGTCTCGTAGTGCTTGGTAGCTAGCGGTGAAGTCTAGTCGAGCCTCGTCCCAGCTCTTGTCATAAGCTAGACGCGCCTCCCCGACGGTACGATCGTAGGAGCCTGGGGCGTTGTAGTTGATCGGCATCGTCTCGCCACTCTTGGGGTTGATCATCGCATAGGGGAAAGCACCCTGCCGTACACCATCCCATACACCCGCAAGGCGCAACCTCTGCGAAGCATCAGGACGCCACTCGAAGTGCATGTTGGCACCATACGCCTCCTCAGCATCAGCTGGCGTGCCATCGAAAGCATTCGTATAGAAGCCGTTATTTCTATTGTAATACCCCCCAAGGGCGAGACCCACCTTGGAGTTAAAGGCGTGAGCCAGTCGCGCAGCTCCCTCGACAATCCCATGATTACCAGCTCTAGCACGTACATCCAGTGCGGGGTCATCAATAGGCGAGCGAGAGGTCAGGAGGATGGTGCCCGCCATAGCGTTGCGCCCGTAGATGTTGCTCAGTGCTCCGCTCATCACCTCTATAGACTCGATGCCGAGGAGGTAACGATTGATCGAACTATTGAGCACGGGTACGCCATCGATAAAGAATGCGGTGGACTGCCCGCCACTACGCGTGCCGATACCACGCATGTAGATCGGTGAGGTGAGACGCGAGCCGTAGTCGGGCATGTAGAGATTAGGGACTACCGCCGTCAAGTCTGACAGATGCTTTATGTCATACTCACGAAGCATCGTCGGGGTCACAAGACTCATCGCTCCAGGAGTACTCATCAAGAGACCCGCTTGGCGCAGTAGAGGACGATGGGTTAGGACTCTCACCTCGTCTAGTTCGTAGGTCATCGTCGAGTCTGCGACAGTAGGCATTTCGTCGATAGCCCCCTGTAGTGGCAAGAAGAGTAGACTTGCCAAGGGAATAAAAAGTAGTTGTCGTAGGTTCATCATATACTTACATTTTGCGTTATTGCGTGCAAATGTAAGCAACCGTCATCGAATAAAGGGTCAATTAGTGCGAAGCTGTACCATAGATCGCAACTAAGTCAAAATTGCCCGCCGCTTAGTTGAGAAACGTATCTTTTGGCACTGAATATCGACGTGCCTACAGGGTGTGTCCCCCTGAAGCCTCTCCCGCTAAAAAGAGATCAGGTCGCAGAGCACTTAGACTCCACGACCTGATCTCACTATATGTTATAAAGACTTCTAGATGCCAGACATTCCTTCAGAAAAGGCTGCCATCGAAGTTGCAAAAAAGAGCATCCAGATAGTGTAAACTATGCCCACAAGCAAGCCAACGCAGGCCGAGACGATGATCCATATACGAGCCTGACGGCTAGCATATTCAGCACCCTCGTAGTCACCCGCGATGTATCGAGAGGAGACTTGCGAAGAGTAGACGATCGCCACGATACCCCCGACGAGGCAACAGAGGATCGTCACAGCGATACTCCATGCGAGGTAGGTCTGGGGCATAGGCGGTTGCTCGGTTGGTGTGCTGTACTGCGGAGGACGACTGTACTGCGGTGCGCCATAGCTAGGGGCACTGTAGCTGGGTGGTGTCTGCGCAGTCGTTGTAAAGAGTGAGGCGAGCTCGCTCACCTGACGAGCAGGCGTCCAGTCGGCCATACCCTCAGTCCAGACTATCGTGTCGGGTGTGATCCCCATCGCAGCCAGCTCCTCTAGGGAGTAGGGGCCAGCTTGCTGTTCATTGCGAATGATATAGTATTGCTTCATCGAAGATTGATTAGTTTGTACACCACAAAGGTAGCACTTTCGGAGTTGCTAGCAAATAGCTAAAAGAGTTATCTGCGTCACTATGCGTCTCGCTCCATTGATTCATCCGTTAATGATCCATCCAAATAGACCTCCAACAAGACCTACTAGGAAGAGCCCTAGATAGCTGAAAGCTGGGACTCTAACCCACCAGCGAGCTTGACGGCTAGCATAGGCAGCACCCTCATAGTTGCCAGCGTAGTAGCAAGAGGAGACCTGTGTAGAGTAAACAATCGCAACAATTCCTGCTATGCGACAGAGAAAGATGGTCACAAGAATACTCCAGACGAGATAGGTAGGTGGCATAGGAGGACGAACTGATGGCCGATCCTCTGGGCCTGTAGTATCGTAGCGAGGAGCCTCAGTCGCCCGACCAGATGGCACCTGATAAGGAGGAGGCGTCTGTGCAGTAGTGGAAGCAAAGAGCGAGTTGAGCTCGCTCACCTGATAAGCGGGTATCCAGTCAACTATATCCTCAGCCCAGACAATCGTGTCGGGTGTGATCTCCATCGTGGCAAGCTCCTCCAGCGTATAGGGTCCAGCTGGCTGATCATTGCGAATGATGTAGTATTGCTTCATGAGATTACTCTTCCATACAGCCAAAGGTACTAAATGTTTGTAGACAACGAATCTCCCCCAGCACCGCAACACGCACCATGACGACCGACGGCTCATCTCGAAAAAAGTGCCATCGCTACTCGACCGAGTTGAGGTGCGAAAGTTTTCCAACGGTGGAAAGCTTTTTGGAAATATCACTGTCCGATAAAAGTCAGAAAGGGCACATTAAGGGGGCTCAACCGTAGGATTGAAGCAGTTGAGCTTTCTATTTTTGATTTCCAAGCCCCCTTGAGCAAAAGAC
>CAMCJO010000057.1 GCA_945875135.1 uncultured Porphyromonas sp. | reverse complement strand
ACGCACTACACTTTATCAAGCCAACACACACAAATATAAAATAACTTATAACCCCTATCAACAATGAAGAAGCTATTGACAATCTTATCACTCTGCGCTCTAGGAGTCACCCTCCTAACTTGCGTAGGCTGCCAGGAGGACAACAACCTAGCTCTCTCAAATCACGACAAGAAGCTACAGGCTGTCACCAAGGAGGTGCAGACAAAGAAGACCACAGACAAGGCTCTACTCCTCGTCTCTTTCGGCAGTACCTGGGACAAGCCTCAGGAGACCTTTAAGAAGATCCAGGCTCGCTTTAAGAAGCAGTTCCCTGACAGAGACCTCTACTTCTCTTTTACCTCAGAGATCTGTATAACACGCTGCGGTCAGAAGGGGTGGGACTACTACTCTCCCAACTTCTACCTAGAGGCTCTCGGAGCTGCTGGATACAAGGACATAGCAGTGCAGTCACTCCACATCGTGCCTGGTGAGGAGTTCCTACGTGTCAAGAACTACATCAAGGACTTCCGCTACAATGGTGAGCATCCTGAGTTTGCCAAGACGACCGTTTACCTCGCTGGTCCACTACTAGAGAGCGAGGAGGACTGCAAGCGTGTCGCTGCTGAGCTACACAAGATCTACGGCAAGGAGGTGGCTGCTGGCAAGCTCGTTAGCTTCATGGGACACGGTAACCCCGAGGACATGAACTACGGTAACGGTAACTCGCGCTATCCTATGATCGAGAAGGAGCTACAGAAGCTCAGCCCCAACTACTTCGTCGCTACGGTCGATATGGAGGGCAACCTCATCGAGGATCTCATCAAGCGCATCAAGGCCTCTGGCAAGACCTCTGGCACGATGCTCCTACACCCGCTCATGTCTATCGCTGGTGACCACGCCAACAATGACCTCAAGGGTGGTGTCGACCCACAGAACCCTGAGGAGGAGAGCTGGCGCTATGAGATGAATAAGGCTGGCTTCAAGTGCACGCTAGATGGCTGCACGATGAACGGACTAGCTGACTACCCCTCTATCGTCAATGTATGGGTAGACCATATGACGAAGGCTCTTGCCGACGAACCTCTCTACACGCCTGAAGAGGACGAGTAGTCTCAAGTAAAGCACCTAGTGACTGTGGCACCGCGCCATAGTCGTATGGTGGCATCATGCAAGCAGTCCCCCATATACACGGATTGTATATGGGGGGACTGCGCTATTTAGAGATACTTGCTAAACACCCTCCTTATGACACCCACACCTCTAGAAGAAGCCTCTGCACTGCTTACAGAGCTGGAGCAGCGCCGTGAGCCTGACTATGCCGACTTTATGGCACTACGCACCAAGGTCTCCTCACGACCCGAGAGCGTCCTCGGCATTCGTATGAAGTGGCTACGACAAACCGTAAAGCAGCTCAGTCGCTTGCTCACGCTAGACGAGGCAGTCGACCTGCTCCACGAGAGAGCCCTCGCATGGTACGAGTACAAGATCATCTTCGGAGGCGTCATCGGTCGTCTTGCGTCAGCTGGGGAGGGGCTTCCCCTCCTCTATCCACTCTGTGACGGCTGGGCGGTGCCTGACTACTACAAAGAACTTCTCGCAAGCTGGGCCAGTAGGGGAGAGACGGAGCGACAGATAGTCCTCCGCTCGATGGCTGAGCATGCTCACGACGACAATCCTTACGCACGTCGGCTCACCATCGTCGCGTGGCTCGACCTCATACGTCACGGCTTAGCCACGACTCGGGCAGCACTAGACCACGTCGCTCTGCTGCAGCACGACGAGGCGTACTACGTCCAGATGGCGATAGCGTGGCTCCTTGCCGAGATAACGCTCACGGGCAACGCCTCCCTCGTCGATACCATTCGCACAGAGATCACAGACGCCATGGTGCTACGCATGTACCAGCAAAAGCTTCGCGACTCCCGCCGTACCGCCCGCTAGTCTCTATGCAGCTCATTTGACTGCGAAGAGCTGGACTCAAAAAGAAGAGGACTCAACCGCTTTTGCTCAGCGATTGAGTCCTCTTGTTATGGACGGATGTCTGTTAGCCGTTTGGGGCTACTCCCTTTTATGTAGAAGCTTAGCCTCGTGAGAGGGAGCGAGGCTCCTTGATAAGCGAGGCTCAAAGGGGGGGGCTGCTCAGACGTTACACGTTGTCTAGCTCCTCCATCAGGGCTTTCTTCCTATAGTGAGTCTGTCTTAGTTGACTGATCACTTCATCGGCCTTATCTTTAGCTCCGAGCTTGATCATCTTACGGATATATCTGCAAGCTGTGCGATAGTATTTTCGCCCCACGCGATCATCAACGTACTCTATGATGCGCTCTGCGTAGAGATCTATGAACTCGCTGGGGAAGTGCTTTGCAAGGGGCTTTTCGTACTTTGCCAGCCGGTCTAAGGAGCACTCTTTCTTTACTAATTCAAAGAGCCTGCTCCACCACTCCTCTCGCACGAAAATGGAGGCTACGAAGTCTACTCCATAGTATGGCTTGCGCTCCAGAGTCTCTTGGACGATTGCCTCAACAAAGTCGGTCCACTCTTCGGGTGGCACCGTCTCTTTGAGTATCTGATAGTAGTCTCGCTTGGGGTTGTAGCTTTCCAGTAAGAGATGTCGAGCATAGAGTATAATTCTCTCTGTATCGTGTTGGATCTCGGCAATCTTCAAGAGCCACTCATACCAGCCGGTAACTAGTCCAGGGTACCCTGAGTCTTGCTTTATGCCATCATTGGCTAAGGCGGTGGCCTTCTCGTAATCTTTTTGATCCAAGGCTTCTTGGATGGCTCGCACTCTGAAGGTCGGGTTGTCTATGTTTTGCTCGATGTACTTCTGAGCGATTTCAGTTCCCTTTTTCTCTAATAGGATGCAGTACTTGATCTTTTGAGCTTCCTTTATCTCATACTCATCGGACTCAGGTATGCTATTTATTCGCTTCAAGAGCTCCTCCACTTCGTCCTCTGTGTCTAGGATGCAAGTCGCAAGCTGTAAGAGCCCAATATGCCAATCCCATCCCGCGAAGGTCCGCTTGTCAAAAGAGGTGAAGCAATACTTGAGGATTTGTTTCCTTACAGCTTCAGATGGCTCTTCAGATGCAATAGCGAAGAGTGTGTTGTAGGCTGCGTAAATAGCATTTCCTAGGACGCCCTCTCTGTCGTCCGCACACATCAAGGCCGAGATCAATTCGTCCATTATGGCGGTGCAAATGAAGAAGGCACTCTTGTGATTGCCCTGGCTTAGATAATGCTTTGCCAAGCTTAGCATAGGGCTTATCTCTTGGCTGATATACTTAGCTCCAGACGAATCTATATATCCGTATTTACTACGGGCGACCTTGATTGGTGCCCTAACCTGCTTGGCGTATAGCACCTTTGACTCGCTGGGGTTGTACTGAGCAAAGGAGGCAAGCAGTAAGTCTCTAAATAAAGAGTCCTTAGTGGCTAGCTCGCGGACGAATAGGGTCAGCTCGTCATGAGTCACTTTGTCGAGCAGATTGTCTACTTGCTGAGCGATAGTCTTGCGCTTGGTGGGCTTAGACGATGAGGCTTTTGCCTTTTTGGTGCTTCCCTTCTTTGTGCTCTGAGTAAGTCCTAGCTCCTCTTGCTCTAGGTAAAAGATTACCGCAGCGACATGCTTGCAGACAGGACCCATATCGTAAGGACAGTTGCACGAGTGCTCTGTGATGACCCTATTTCTGATGGAGAGCTTTACGGTGTACTCTTCGGATCCCTCCACGACTGCCTCGTAGTCGCCTGGGCGGATCTCTGCAGGCTCGTGTACGAACCCTTTCTTAAAGTACGAGAGTCCTCGCTTTAAGATGGGTTCGTCGATATACTCTTCAAAATGACTGAGAGGGATTTCCATAGGTTACTAGGTTGACTAGAGTGTCACTTAGAGGGTGGCGCCGAGCTGCTTGAGTTGCTGCTGTACCTCGTCGATACGTAGCAGGGCGTCGCTCTCTTTCTTGCGCTCGAGGGCGACAACTTCGGGCTTGGCGTTGGCGACAAACTTCTCGTTGGAGAGCTTCTTGCGAACTCCTGCGAGGAACTTCTCCTGATGCTCTAGCTCGCCACGCAGACGCTCTACGGTCTTCTCCACATCGATGGCACCCGCCAGCTCGACGGAGTAGGGGACTGTGCCGATGATGAAGTGCTCGGCCGTATGCTCCTCCGACTGATGCGCCTCCGCCTTCGTGAGGGCTGAGAGATTGGCCAGCTTGATGACTAGCTCGCTCATACGCTCGGGGTGCTCGCCACTGGTGGTGAGCGCGAGCGACTGCTTCGTCGCTATCTGATGCGCACTGCGTATGCTACGTATCTTGGTGATTAGCTCCACGGCATGCTCCATGTCGGCGAGTAGCTGCTTGTCAGCCTGTAGCGTATCGTCTAGATGTGCGTACATGATGGAGTCGCCCTCCTGGCGAGGTGCTACATCCTGCCAGAGCTCCTCCGTGATGAACGGCATGAAGGGGTGTAGCAAGATGAAGATCTGCTCGAAGTAGTGGATCGTTCGCTCGTAAACCCTACGGCTCATCTTGGTGCCGTAGGCGGGCTTGATAGCCTCTAGGTAAAGGCCTGAGAAGTCGTCTCGGACGAGCTTGTAGAGGAGCGTGACGGCATCGCTGATGCGGTACTTATCGAAGAGATCGTCTAGCTCGCTCATCGTCGAGGCGAGTAGTGACTCGAACCACTCCATAGCCACCAGGCTAGCTGCGTCTGGCTCGACTTCGTCGGAGACACTCTGCGTCTTGAGGAAGCGGTAGCTATTCCAAATCTTATTGCAGAAGTTGCGTCCCTGCTCCACAAGGCTCTCATCGTAGAGGAGGTCATTGCCAGCAGAGGTCGCCATCATGAGTCCTAGGCGCACGCCATCGGCTCCATACTTGTCCATCAGGTCGATGGGGTCGGGCGAGTTGCCGAGTGACTTAGACATCTTGCGCCCCTTGTCGTCACGTACGATACCAGTTAGGTAGACTTTGTCAAAGGGACGGTCTCCCATAAAGTGGTACCCCGCCATGATCATACGGGCTACCCAGAAGAAGAGAATGTCAGGTCCCGTGACTAGGACGGAGGTTGGGTAGAAGTACTTGAGGTCTTCCGTAGGCTCTGAGCCGTCGATCTTGCCAAAGAGGCTGATAGGCCATAGCCAGGAGGAGAACCATGTGTCGAGACAGTCTGACTCTTGGTTGAGCTGTTCGAGGGTTAGGCTGTTGTCGCCTGTCTCTTGCTTTGCTTTTGCCAAAGCCTCCTCAGCGGTAGCGGCTACGACAAACTGCCCATTGGGTAGGTAGTAGGCTGGTATGCGATGTCCCCACCAGAGCTGACGGCTGATGCACCAGTCCTTGATGTTTTCTAGCCAGTAGCGGTAGGTGTTGACAAACTTCTTGGGTACAAGCTGTACGGAGTCTTCGAGGACTGCCTGTAGAGCGGGCTTGGCCAGTTCGGACATTTTGAGGAACCACTGCATCGACAGCTTTGGCTCGATAGCTACATCGGTGCGCTCGCTGTAACCGACACGGTTGGTGTAGTCCTCTTCGTGGTCAAGCAAACCAGCCTCTTTGAGGTCTGCGACGATCTCCTTGCGGACGACGAAGCGGTCTTTGCCCGCATACTTACCGCCGTGCTCGTTGAGTGTGCCGTCGTTGTTGAAGATGTCTATCGTCTTCAGCTGGTGCGTGATGCCGAGCTGGTAGTCATTGATATCGTGGGCAGGGGTGACCTTCAGGCAGCCCGTACCGAACTCTAGGTCTACGTATTCATCCTCGATGATCGGGACAGAGCGACCCACGAGCGGGACGATGACCCGCTTGCCACGCAGATGATGGTAGCGAGGATCTGTCGGATTGATACAAACGGCCGTATCGCCCATAATCGTCTCGGGGCGCGTCGTCGCTACGATGATGTAATCCTCTGTACCCTCGATGAAGTAGCGGAGGTAGTAGAGCTTGCCCTGATGCTCCTTGAAGATAACCTCCTCGTCCGAGAGTGCCGTCTGTGCCTTGGGATCCCAGTTGACCACGCGTACGCCTCGGTAGATGAGTCCCTCCTCGTAGAGCTTGCAGAAGACATTGATGACCGACTCCGAGCGCTCCTCATCTAGGGTAAAGGCTGTACGACTCCAGTCGCACGATACGCCTAGTCTGCGTAGCTGGCTGAGGATGATGCCGCCATACTTGTCGGTCCACTCCCAAGCATGCTTGAGGAAGTCCTCTCGTGTGAGCTGATTCTTCTGAATACCTTGCTTAGCAAGTTGCTCTACCACCTTAGCCTCCGTAGCAATTGAGGCGTGATCGGTGCCTGGCACCCAGCAAGCGTTGTAACCCGATATGCGAGCACGACGGATGAGTATGTCCTGGATCGTGTTATTGAGCATATGCCCCATGTGCAGTACGCCTGTCACATTGGGTGGGGGCATGATGATCGTGTAGGGCTTCTTGCTGTGATCCACATGTGCCTCAAAGAGCTTGTGGTCTAGCCAATACTGGTACCACTTAGTCTCGACACCCGCAGGATCGTAGACACTAGTTATCTGAGAAGTGATAGAATCGTCTTGCATTGCTTATAGTCTGTCGTGATATTTGGTACAAAGGTACTGAAATCTCAGGCTAATCTCTATTTTTGAGGTGCTGGAGAAATTTGCAGAGGATACATTATAAAATAGGATCTCTGGGGATCGCTACGCTTTTGCTGAAAAACCTGATCTCCACGTAGGAAATCTCAAACCTCCACGTGGGTGTGGAAAAATTCTTCGGAGGAATCAAATGAAACTTCGGAAGAATCAAATGAAACTTCGGAAGAAATGTTTCTCGTCTACGTGGGGAACAAAAAATAGCCACGCGGGGATTCGTAAATCTCCACGTGGCTATCGAGTTTCATCTCGTTTGACTAGGAGATCCTATCTCTAGAGTGACCTGCTCTCAGCACCTCAAGATAGAACTTAGTCAAAACGTTCACTCCTTGATGCCCAAACGCTCTAGAAATCTTTGACGAGATACGATGAAACGCTCATGCGTAGCCTGAGCCACAACGCCAGCTTGGTCCGTAGCCTCAATGGTAAAGGTGAGCTTGCGCCCCTCTATCGAGGAGAGCTGTGCTGAGACCGTGATCGTCTCTCCGATGGGTGTCGCATGCTGGTGGTCGGTGGTGATCATCGTGCCGACAGTCGTCGAGCCCTCCTCGGTATAGTTGCGGGCGAGGAGCATAGCAGCGTTTTCCATAAAGGCGATCAGTGCCGGAGTGGCGAGGACAGGCATATCGCCTGAGCCCATCTCTGCGGCACTATGCTTAGGCTCGATGATGTACTGCTTGGTTAGGGTAGTTGCTTTGCTTTCCATATTCATATATCGATTATTGGTTGTCACAAGATTGTCGTCGGGGCTGAGGTGGTAGGTGCGTTGCTCCTCCGCCACGTAGCAGGAAGGACCTTCGGAAAAGTCTAGCTTGTGTCCCTCCTGGCTCACCCAGCCGATCTGGCGAGCGGGGTTGCCCACGACCAGGGCGTAGGGAGCCACATCGCGGATTACGACCGTACCAGCGCCAATCATGGCGTAAGCGCCAATCTTGACCCCACAGAGGATCGTCGCATTGGCTCCGATAGAGGCTCCTCTACCTATATGTGTGGGACGAAACTCGTCTTTCCGTGAGATCGCTGCACGCGGGTTGATCACATTGGTGAAAACGCACGAAGGTCCTAGGAAAACCTCCTCTTCGCAATGAACCCCTGTGAAGAGCGTGACATTGTTCAGGACACGGCAACGGTCGCCTAGGCGAACATCAGGCTGAACGACTACGTTTTGTCCTAGATGACACTGCTCCCCAATGACGGCATCGTGCATGATGTGGCAGAAATGCCAGATGGTCGTGCCAGTACCAATGTGCGCCCCCTCGTCAATGATCGTTGTGGGGTCTATGTAGCCTGTCTCGGCAGCTCGGGAGGGGTGTGGCATAGCGGTGTGGCGTTGGGAAATTACTTGATCAGCGACTCGATAGCGTTGAGGTCTGATCGAAAAGCCGTGGAGACCTCTGCTTGATCCTCTACCACCTTGCAGCTGTGCAACACAGTAGCGTGCGAGCGACCGCCGAGCAGTTCGCCGATAGCACTGAGCGACTGATCTGTGTAGCGCTTCGCAAAGTACATAATCATCTGCCGTGCCTGAGCCACGTCAGCCTTTCTCGAGCGACTGCGCACCAGCTCTATCGGTACGTGAAAGTATTCGCACACCGTCTTTTCAATCATAGAGACAGTGATCTCTTTCTTCTCCTGCTTGACAGTCTGGCTGACGATCTTCTTGACAAAAGAGGAGGTGATGTCGCAACCCTCGACGGCTGCACGGGTGATGAGCGAAAAGAAGACTCCCTGCAAGCCACGGATGCTACTGGTGACTGTGCGGGCGATGTAGTCGATCATCTCTTGAGGTAGTATGCTCCCGCTCTCCTCGCTCTTGTGGCGGAGATACTCCCTGCGGAGGTCGTAGTCGGGACGCTCTACCTCTATCGTCAGGCTACCCGCTATGCGCGAGATGAGGCGCTCCTCAAGCCCAGCGAGGTTGACCGGTGCCGTATCACTCGTCAGGACGATCTGCTTGCCTAGCATGTAGAGGTGGTTGAAGACTTGGAAGAAGGTGAGCTGCGTCTTCTTTTTGGCGATCAGCCCCTGTATGTCATCGATGAGGAGAACGTCTATTTGCTGGTAGAAGTTGATAAAGTCGTTGGTCGTATTGGCTCTTGTGGCGGCGACGTACTGCATCTCAAACATGTGAGAGGAGACGTAGAGCACCTTGAGCTCAGGATAAAGCTCTCTGATCCGTAGTCCGATGGCATGGCACAGGTGCGTCTTGCCGACGCCCGAAGGACCATAGATAAAGCAAGGATTGAGAGCACCTTGTCCAGGCTTCTCGGCAATAGAGCGAGCTATGGAGCTGGCGGTACGATTGGACTCTCCCTGGTAGTAGGTGTCAAAGCTCAGCTGAGGCTTGAGCTGTGAGTCAAAGTCTGGTAGCTGGCGTGGCTCTGTCTTAAGCGTGGCTGCAGCTCCATTGGCATTGATCGTATAGGCACTAGCCGCACCGTAAGCATTGCTGGCATAGCTCTGCGTGGGCAGTGTCACGGACGAGTTCTTGCGATGCGAGGCTGCGCTGTCTACAAGTGCTTTGTACTTGAGGACTACGTTGGGACCGACGACACGCTGGAGTACCTGCTTGAGCTCATTGATGAAGTGTGTCTCGATGTACTCACAGAAGAACTGACTAGGCACACCGAGCGTCATCTCCACTCCGATGAGTGAGACAGGCTTGATGTGTGGGAACCAAGCCTTGTAGACCTCTGGTTGGATCATCGCTTGGAGGAGGACTGTACACTCAGACCACGCCCGCAGGGCAGCTTCTCTGTCAGTCATATTAAGTAGTCAATTCTATGATAGTAGTCGATGTAAAGAGAGACTGTTATCTTTGCAACAGTAGGGTAGTCAAGTGACCCATGAGGAGGCTCCTCTGGAAGGGGTCACTTTTCACTTGCAAAGATCCTAACTTTGACGATGCCATGCAACAGGACAAAACGACAAAAGCACCTCTCCT